>JBGTKH010000673.1:0-11029 GCA_041744735.1 Pirellulaceae bacterium
GGCGATTTGGATCGGCCGTTCGGGATCGTTCAGCAGCCCGCAGATGCGATCGACATCGGACAGGATCAGGCTGGCTCGTTTGTACGTGGCGAAGCGGCGCCCGAAGCCGATCGTGAGCACGTTCGGATCGAGCACCGTGCGGGCGGTTTCAACCGAATCGTCACTCTCGCCGCGGCGGCGGCACTGGCGGCTAACGCGGCGGCGTACGAACGACAATAGCAAGCTCTTGAGTGCGTTGTGCGTTTCCCATAGTTCGCCGGGATCCACGTTGTGGATGAACTGCCAAACCTCCGGCTCGCCCATCCGCTGAATCCAGCCGGCCGGGAAGTGCCGATCGTAGAGTTGCGTCATTTGAAACGCCAGCCAGCTCGGGATATGCACGCCGTTGGTGATATGCCCGATGGGAATTTCTTCTTCGACGCGCCACGGCCACAGATGCGCCCACATGCGGCGCGACACATGCCCGTGCAACGAACTGACGGCGTTGGCTCGGCGCGACAGCTTCAACCCCAGCACCGTCATGCAGACCGGTTCATGCGCATTGAGCGGCTCGACGCGGCCGAGGCCCATGAGCTGCTCGTACGAGATGCCAAGCTGGTCGCGCAGCGGGCCGAGATGCTCTTCGACCAAATCCGGGTTGAAGCGGTCGTGGCCGGCGGGGACCGGCGTGTGCGTGGTGAAGACAGTGTGCTGAGCGGTCTCGCGCAGCGCGTCGTCGAAACTCATGCCGTCGTCCTTCATCCGCTCGCGAATCACCTCCAGCGGACCGAACGCGCTGTGTCCTTCATTCAAGTGATACACGCCCGGCGCGATGCCCAGCGCCCGCAGCGCCCGCACACCGCCAACGCCCAGCACCAATTCCTGGCGAATGCGGGTGCGTTCGTCGCCGCCGTACAGCCGGCTGGTGAGTTCGCGGTCCTGTTCGCTGTTGCCTTCCACATCGCAGTCGAGCAAATACAGCTTGACTCGGCCGACGTGCATCAGCCACACCTTGGCCAGCAGCGCTCCTCTGCGAGTTTCAATGCGCACCGTGATCGGTTCGCCGTTGGGCGACAGCGCGGGTTCCATCGGCAGCAGTTCGACTTTGGTATCTAAATACTCCTCGAACTGGAATCCGTGCTCGTCCAAATGCTGCTTAAAATAGCCTTGGTCGTAGAACAAGCCGATACCGACCAGCGGCACGCCCAAGCCGCTGGCACTTTTGACATGGTCGCCCGATAGCACACCCAAGCCGCCGGAATAAATCGGCATCGACTCGTGAATCCCGAACTCTGCAGAGAAATACGCCACGGGCTTGGCACCCAGCACACCGGCATGAGTGGCTCCCCACGTCTGTTTGCTCTGCACGTATTCCTTCAGCCGGCGATAGGCATAATTGATGCGGCTGTATAGCACCATCTCGGACGCCCGCAAATCGAGCCGCTCAGGCGTGAATTCCTTCAGCAGAGCGATCGGGTTGTGGTCCAACTGCCGCCAGCGGATCGGATCCAGGTCGCGAAACAGGTTGATCACCTCGGGGTGCCAGGTCCACCACAGATTCCGAGCGAGCGCCAAGCATTTGCTGTACAGCGTCTGGGCGTTAATCTCCGCCTCAGTGGACGTGATGGGTTCCGGGGCCGGCATCTCGGTGGGGCTCATCTGAATCCCTTCTGTAACCTGCGAAAAGACGTGTATTGTCGGCATAAACCGATACTCTATACCGGTTTGGTACTTGCCAAGGCGGCAGGCTGTCAAGTGGACTAACCTTAAACGGCCGGATAGGCTCGGCCCTTCCACGCGACTGGGCAATTTCAGGAATTTTGCACCTTTTCCCCGCCGCCGTGCCACCGGGTTGTCAGCATCGTAGTGTAAGCTGACGGCTTCGCGTAGCTCATTCGAGCCGCTTTTTCATGTCGCGAGAGTCATCCCATGGCCCGGCGTCAATACCGCGATGACGTAAAAGTCAGCAGCAGCGATGACACTACGCTCGTCGCGATCACGCGGGACGAACTTTTGGATGAGCGCGTGGTGCGAGCCAGCACAATGAGCGACCTTCCGGTGCTGCTGCTGGGCGAGACAGGCACGGGCAAGCAACGACTGGCGGATGCGATTCACGCGCTGGATCGCAACCGTCACAAACATCGGCTGCTACCCATCAACTGTGGCAGCATCAACCGGTCGACCATCGAGAGCGAACTCTTCGGACACACGCGCGGAGCCTTCACAGGTGCCGAGCGCGAGCGGCCGGGTGCATTTCGCACGGCCCACGGCGGGACGCTGTTGCTGGACGAGATCGGCGAACTCGATTTGGACCTGCAGCCCAAGTTGCTGCGCGTGCTGGAGCAGCAGCGCCTGCTGCCGGTCGGCGCCGATTTGGAAGATCAGGTAGACGTGCGGGTCATCGCGGCCACACACCGGCCGCTGGAGCAAATGGTCGCCGCCAAACAGTTCCGCGCCGATCTGTACCACCGCCTGAGCGGCTACACGATCCGCATCCCGCCGCTGCGCGAGCGCCCGGAAGACATTGCGCTGCAAGCCACTCACTTCCTGACCGCGTATGCGATCGAAGGCCAGCCGCCCATGACCGGCTTCACCCCCGCAGCGCTCGACGCCCTGCGCCGCTTCCCCTGGGGAGGCAACACCCGGCAGTTGCAAAACGTCATCAGGGAAACGCTCATCGACCGCCCCGGCGGCCCGCTCATCGAACTGCACGAATTGCCTCGGCTCGTCGTCGAGAATACTGCTGATGCACAGCCCCCGGAGCAAGCGGCAGCAACTGGACCAGTCAATGATCCGATTGAGTCGCTGGTGGGTCAGGCCACGCAACAGCGGATGCCGCTGCGGAAGCTGATCGACGACATCGAGCGGCGGATCTTGATCGCCGCATTGCGGCGTAACGACGGCAGTCGCACGCGGACGGCAGTCCAGTTCGGCCTCAGCACGGAAGCGTTGCGGAAGAAGATGAAGAAGTACAGGCTGGAATGATCGTCCTGAGCCGCAGGCCACGTCGTGTTTCAATGGGCACGTCAAGTGCCAACTAAAGTTGCCAACAAAAGTTGCGGGTCACAACTTTTGTTGTGGTTTTCCAGGCCGCGCGGATTCACCCGCGCACGGCAGTCGAATTCCCTGCCGTTGCCGCAACTGCTTGTCCATTCATCACCTGCGCTAAGGCTGTCAATAATTCTCAAGACGGCAACGTTTTCGGCACAAGTCGTGCATTAATCGCGAGCATCTCAAATTCGCCTCGCTGTCGCGAGTCATCTATTTACCTTTCAATTTCATAGTCGGGAGGGTTTCGCCGTGATCATGCCGCGTCAGTCTTGGTTGGTAAGTGTTGCTCAACGATTGGGTTTCCGTTGGTCCAAAGCGCCGACCAAACACCGCTTGGTCTACAAACGCCGACTGTCAGGCGAGCGGTTGGAGCACCGGCAACTGATGGCCGCAGATTTAGTCATCACCGGCTCGTCGTGGCAAAATGCAAGCAACGCATTGGATGTAAATGACGACGCTCAGGTCACTTCTTTGGACGCTCTCGTGATCGTCTACGACCTTGTAGACAACGGCCCGCGCACGCTCGACAATCCGCGCGGTGAGTCCGACTCGTATCTTGATGTGGACGGCGATGGCTCTACGTCCGAGACTGACCTGAATTTGGTAATCGACTATCTCCACGCGTCCGGCCAAATCACCGACGAAGAATACTACGGCGGCTTTGCCGCGCTGACAGGTCCATGGGGCGCAACAGGTCCATCAGGTGCGTCAGGGCCACCAGGTGCATCAGGCCCATCGGGTGCATCAGGCCCACCAGGTGCATCAGGCCCATCGGGTGCATCAGGCCCACCAGGTGCATCAGGCCCACCAGGTGCATCAGGCCCATCGGGTGCGTCAGGCCCATCGGGTGCGTCAGGGCCGTCAGGTGTGTCAGGCCCATCGGGTGCGTCAGGGCCATCGGGTGCGTCAGGTGCGTCAGGGCCGTCAGGGCCATCGGGCAACTGCGTTCCGTGTGGAGAGGAAGGCCCATCCGGATGCAGTATCAATCCGTCCGCTGTGTCGGGGTATTCGAACGCGTTGGCGGACGCCGACTCCGCCTTCGGTGCCGCCACGAGCAATGCATACAACGACTACACGACGGAGGTTAGCGACACCTCTCAGGATGCTGCCGAAGATCTCGTCTCGCTGGAAACGACATATTACGCCGCCATCAACGCAGCGGACGCCAACTGGTGGGCGTCGGTGAATACGGCGGCAACCGCATATTCCGTTGCGATTGGGAATGCGGACAGCACGTTCAGCGACGCGGTTACGGCGGCGCACGCGGCCTACTATGCCGCCATCGACACGGCAAATGGCACCAATTCCGCGGCGACACAGAATACCGAAACTGAATATTACTCGGCGGTCGCGGTGCTGAACACGGCGTGGAACGACAGCATTTACATCGCGTCGGACGATTACGATAACGCGCTCAGCACGTTGAATGAGAATTGGCAAACGGCGGTCGATGATGCCCTCGCGGCGTACAGCACTGCGGAAGCAATTGCTTGGCAAACCGCCACCCAGTCCGCGACGGACGCCCACAACGACTACCTCGCATACGAACAGTCGGCGTTTTCTGACTATCAATCGGCCGTCGCGGTTGCGAAGGCGAACTATGATTCCGCGCTTGCCACCGCCGATGCCGACTACTCCAGTACCATGGTTAGCGGTGGCACGATGTACGCTAACGCCGCTGACAACGCCTACGCCGCGTACACTACGGACGAACAAATTGCTTACAGCGAGTACATAACCGCCGAAAATAATGCGTGGAACGAGTATCAAAGCATGATGCTCGACGCGCTCGCCACCTATGACGCCACCACCGCCACGAGCCGCGCGATCTACGACCAATTTGAGTTCGAGGCGCGAAGCGATTACGAGTATGCGGCCGATGCAGCATGGCAGTCCTACGTCGACGCATTCGATGCTGCGCTTGAGGACTATCGGACTGACCTAGCCAACGCGGATACGGACTTCGTGCTCGCCAGCGTCGACGCCGACGCCGACTGGAACGCACACGAACAGGCGGCGTGGGAGCTCTATGTCGCCTCGGAAGCAGCAGCCTGGACCACGTACGAAGCCGCAGAGCAGGTAGCCTACGATCAACACGAAGCGGCCGTCAGTGCCGCGAACGACGCCTACGACGCGAATATCGACATTGCCGACGCCGCCTACAACTTAGCGGTGGCGTCCGCATACGCAACTTACGCCAGCGACGAACAGATCGCGTGGGATGCGTACGTTGCCACTTCCGCAACGGCGGCAACACAATTCGGATCAACAATGGACGCGGCGACTGCGGTCTTCGATGCCGCAGAGTTGTCAGCGTACCTCGACTATCACGCGGCAATCGACGTCGCCGATGCGAATTTCATCCTTACGATCGCGCCCGCGTGGATTGCCGTCGAGGACGCGTGGGCCACCTATGCGGTCACAATGGATGCCGCGGATGAAGCGGTTGCCATCAATCTCGAAATCGCGTACGCCTACCTTTATTACACAGCGGAAGGTGACTGGATCGCGGCCGAAGCAGCGGCCTGGAACATGTACTATGCGGCGGTTGAATCGGCTTACCAGGTCTGGGACGCCGCCAACGTGTCCGCGGAGCAGTTGCTCGACGCTGCAGAGGTTGCCGCGTATATGACGTATGTGAATGCTGAAGCCAGCGCTTGGAGCACGTACCAAGCGGCCGAGCAAGTGGCCACAGACGCCTGGTATAGCGCCGAGAGTGCCGCGCAAGCGGATTTCGATACTGACATTGCTTGGGCCGATGCCGTCTACGACACGGACGAAATTGCAGCCTACAACGTTTACGTTTCGGCGGAAGCGAGCGCCTGGAGCACTTATGAAGCAGCCGTTGACGCGGCCGACGCCAATTGGCTCAGCGCCATCGCCGTCGCACAAGCAGCGTGGGACGCGGCCGAAGCATTGGCTTGGTCCTCGTTCCTGGCGGAAGACGAGGCCCGTTACCATGAATACATCGCCGACGATAATGCGGCCTACGACACATATTACAGCAAGACGCAAACGGCGTGGAATGAACATCAGAACAAGATCGCCGATGCGCTCGCCGCCTGGGACGAGGACGAAAGCGACGCATATTCGATTTATCAATCCAAGGAACAGAACGCGTGGAACACGTACACCGCGACCGAAGACGCAGCTTGGTCGATTTACCAAAACATTGAACAGACGGCGTGGAACGTGTATCAAAATGCCATTGCAGCCGCCGCGGACCAGTGGTCAACCGCCGAAGCGGCCGCGGCGGACGCTTACACAGCGACTGAGCAGTCCGCGTGGGATGTCTATTGGGCGACGGAAGCTGTTGCGTGGAGTGCCTACGAAAGCGCAGTCGTTACGGCCCAAACAGTCTACGACGCCGACAAACAACTGGCCGCCGAAGTGCGCGACGCGGCGTTTGATGCCGCCGACGCCGCCTGGAGTTCGGGAGAAAGCGCTGCGTGGTCGACCTATCAATTGGCCGTGAGTGCGGCGGATACGGCGTTTGCATCGGGTCATGACGCTGCGTATGCCGACTATGAATCGACTGTGAACTCCGCGATCTCGTCGTGGCAAGGCGCTATCCACATCGCTGAGAGCCAACTGCAATCGGCCAGCGATACTGCGAGTGCCACCTGGATTTCGGCCACCGACTCTGCATGGAATGATTATCACGTGGCGATCGATGCGACCGACGCCGTTTGGCACAGTGAGGCGTCCGACGCGTGGAGCGACTTTCAGGCGGACTACCAGTGGGTCATCTCGTTGTGGGAGGACGCAGTGGAAGCAGCAGACGCGACCTACCAGGCAGCGGTCCAGGCCGCGCTCTCCGATTGGCAAAGTGCCGAGCAAGCCGCGTGGGACACGCTACAAAATGCGCTGGCCGATGATCCTTGCGCCACCGAAACGGACCGCGCGGCGAACCCGTCGAGCATATCGCCGCCCACCGCGCCCGCCGCGCCCAGCAGCACCGTCAGCGAAGGGACAACCCCCACGACCACTGATCCCGCTCAACCACAAGGCGGCAACGCGCAGGCGGCCGACGCGCCTTCAACACCAGCGCGTCCCGAAATCATGTTGGCTCAAGCTCCGGCTGCGACGGACAAAGTCCCTGCAACGGCGCCGGCCAAGCCGACGGGAACCATGCAGGAAAACAAGAACAAATTGATCGGTGGCTACACCGGACCAAGGGGCACTAAAGCCGAGATGCAGAAGAAATATGGCACGCCGAAGGTCACGGAAGTGCCTATTCGCGATGACGACGCGACGACAGGCACAAATCAAGGCGACCGCAGCCACTACACCAGCATCCCGCCGGGCCACATGGTCGGTACGAGTGGCGCAGGACCGTGCATAGGCTTGATCGTTGTTGGACCGGCCAATAAGGCCGGCCAGCGCGAAGTATGGGTCTACCACTTTGAAGCCGGCGATGATCCTGGCGCGACACTCAACCGCGATGGTACGTTTCCAAAGGGTTCCAAGGCCATAATCTTCGGCGGCCATAACCAAAGTATGAGTTCCGCTGGCCTGCTGAAACAGATCGAGTCCAATCTATCGGGGCAGAAGGGCAACGTCACGATCGACGGCGTGTATAACTCCCCAGGCATGTGGGTTGATGCGAACGGCAACTATTATGTGCATGGCTATGAACGCCGAGGTGCCTATAGTGACGGCACGACACCGGAGCCCACACAGCAAAAGTAAGCATGGACACGAACCCAAACCGAACCGCGCGTAACTTGTTTCTCGCGCTCCTCTTCCCAGTGGTGCTATTGTTAATCGCCGCTGTCAGTGTGGGCACCCCGTTGATACTGCAGTACATCGCCTGGCAGAAATTCAATGCGGAAACCGAGCGCATCGAAACCATCGTGGAAAGTTGGCGAGCGCCACCTGCCAACGCGGATCCCGTTGATTGGGAATTTGCGTGGCAGACTGTTTACAATGCACTGGGCAATGTTTGCTTCACTCCGGAGACCATTAGTGCCACAGAATTTGCACGTCTTCGCGAGGATGTCGAACGCAAAAACCAACAACCTATAACGTTCGAGACGCTCGAGTGGCTTTGGTGGCGTCTCGGCCACACCGGCCCACACGGCAATGAGTACATCACCCAAATGCAGCCGCTGTGGGAAGAAGCGAAGCAGTCCTATTTTGAATCCGGCAATAACTAGCCGCTTCGTCCAGCCCAGGTTCCTCGCTAGCCGGCGCGGAAAGAGAAGTGTTTCTTGAGCGTGCCCGCACCGACGCCGTAAGAGTAGACATGGACACTACGTCAAATCGAACTTCGAGGAACTTATTTCTCGCGCTCCTCTTCCCAGTGGTGCTATTGTTGATTGCCGCTGTCAGTGTGGGCACTCCATTGATACTTCGGTACATCGCCTGGCAGAAATTCAAGGCGGAAACCGAGCGCATCGAAACCATCGTCAAGGGCTGGCGCGCGCCACCTGCCCACGCGGATCCCGTCGATTGGGAATTTGCGTGGGTCACTGTTTACAACGCACTAGGTAACGTATGCTTCACTCCGAAGCACATTAGTCCCACAGAATTAGCACGTCTTCGCGAGGATGTCGAACGCAATAAGCAACAACCTGTTACGTTCGAAACGCTCGAGTGGCTTTGGTGGCGTCTCGGCCAAACTGTTCCACACGGCAATAAGTACATCACGCAAATGCAGCCAATGTGGGAAGAAGTGAAGGCGCGGTATGTAGAACCAGTCCATGACGAGCCGCTTCTTCCAGCACAGATTCCTCGTTAGCCGGCAGGACCCGTGACATTTGTGCGCCGGAAACAAAGGTCCCTGAAACGTTCCTGACATCTTAATTCGACCCGGCAGTCGCACGCGGACGGCAGACCAGTTCGGCCTAAGCACGGAAGCGTTGCGGAAGAAGATGAAGAAGTACAGGCTGGAATGATTGTCCTGAGCCGCAGGCCACACCGTGTTTCAACAGGCACGTCAAGAACCAACTAAAGTTGCCAACAAAAGTTGTGGGTCACAACTTTTGTTGTGGTTTTCCAAGCCCCGCGGATTCACCCGCGCACAGCATTCGAATTCCCTGCCGTTGCCGCAACTGCTTGTCGATTCATCACCTGCGCTAAGGCTGTCAATAATTCTCCAGACGGAAACGCTTTCGGCACAAGTCGTGCATTGATCGCGGCCATCACATAATCGACTCGCCGCCGCGAGCGATCATTTCAAAGCTTCAGTTGCGTTGCCGGGAGGATTTCGCCGTGATCATGCCGCGTCAGTCTTGGTTGGTAAGTGTTGCTCAACGATTGGGTTTCCGTTGGTCCAAAGCGCCGACCAAACACCGTTCGGTCTACAAACGAAGATTGTCGGGCGAACGACTGGAGGACCGGCAACTGCTGGCGGCGGATATTGCCATCACCGGTTCGCCGTGGCAAAATGCGGAGAACCCTCTGGATGTCAACAACGACGCTCAAATTACACGACTGGATGCTTTCGTGCTCGTCTACGACCTTGTTAACAACGGCTCGCGCTCGCTTGACAACCCACCAAGCGAGTCCGAACCCTATCTCGATGTGGACGGGGACGGCAGTACCTCCCAGACTGACCTGACGTTGGTAATCGACTATCTCCACCAGTCCGGCCAAGTCACCGATGAGGAGTTTTACGGCGGATTTGCGGCATTGTCGGGTCCATCCGGCGCCTCGGGTCCGTCTGGTGCTTCAGGTCCGTCTGGTGCTTCAGGTCCGTCGGGTGCGTCAGGTCCGTGCGGCGCGTCTGGTCCGTCGAGCTCCACGGTTAGCACGTCGGTTGCTGAGGGAGTGGCTGTTGGGACGGCTTTTTACTCGGTATCAACCTCGCCCGAAGTTGGTACCAGCACTTTTGCCATTTCTAGCGGAAATGAAAGTGGTTATTTTGCCATTGACGCCATGGGAAATGTGTCCGTTGCCGGCCGTTGCCGGCCATTTGTCGGTTGACGCCGAACAGGTTTATACATTAATAATCGACGTTTCCTCCTCTTGTGTCTCGTATACTGTCAACTTAGAAGTTGCCGTGCTTCCAGTCTTAATTGACGTCTACCTCGACGAATCGGAGAATTCGTTTTCATTCGTATTGGATCATTTTGAGGTCACCGAGAGTAAGATGACGAGCGCCTGGATACTTCCGCAGACATATATTGTCCAAGTTACTCTTCCGGACGTGGCCAGCCCCTCGGACTATTACGTAGCGTTAATCGACGGCACTCTCGTGGGCCTCACCTCCTTGCAGGACCAATTCCAGATCCAAGTCACGGTGGCGGAGGGTGTTTACGCGATGGCCGCATCACTTGTACTCGCGACCGACCCATTTGTTCAGTTGGCCGATGACGAGGAGGATTCCCCCTCCGTAGATTGGTTGAAAAGTATTACAAAGAACGTCGAAAAGTGGACAGGTGACTTGGCTCAATCCGGCTTTAAGAGTGTGATCAAGAGCCAGATGAGTGAGCCTTACGATGAAATAAACGATCAGTTAACCACCATAATTCAAGGTTTAGATCCAGTCGATGATTTGCAGACGATTCAGACGTTACAGAACTTCCAACAGAATCAACTGCCCACTTTGAGGGACCAAATGGCAACCAAAGTGCTAGCTATTGTCTTCAATGAATTCGAGCTTGGGGCAACAATTACCATTCCGGACGGTAGCAAGGCTCATCAAGCTTTGGACAAATTGGACGCAGTGGATACCACCGGTGCATTTAAGCATATCAAACTGACGCCTATCATCAAGGCAAACATATTGGACGACCAGATGAAGCAGCAAGTCCTGCAAGGAAACTTGCAGCCTTTAATAGCGAAAATCAGCAACCCGGGAGAGATTTTTGACGAGCTACACTACGGAGTGAAGCTATCGTTCGACACGGAGAGCTTGGGCATTCCGGGTTTTTAGTGGGTGAACTGGGGGCATTGCCCCCAGACGCGAGGATTTTTTAAGGCATGGCTGGGCAAAAGAATGGCTGGGGGGAGGAGAAAAGGCCCCGGCGGCGCGGGCCGCCAGGGCGACGGG
>JBGTKH010000674.1:0-4985 GCA_041744735.1 Pirellulaceae bacterium
GACAGTACCCGAAATTGTATTCCGGCCGGATTACAAATCCGGCCTACAAGCCGCGAGTTCAATCCTTGAAACGCATGCCACGCGGCGCAATCAAATTTGATAGTTCCGGCAAGTCGAAGTGTTCCAGCAATCCAAAGCAGAACATCTCGGGCATTTCGTTGACGGCGCGGTTTTGTGAGATGATGTCGGACAGCGGAGCCAAGCCTTGCCAGTGGAAGTCGCCGATCGACACGGGTTCGAGAGCGGTGGCAACGATCGCGAACGTGCTGCTGCGCGGGCCATCGCTATGTAGTATGGGCACGGTGCCGTCACGCTTGTGGAGCCAGCGGCTGATTGCGGCCAATTGGCTGGCTTGAATTCCCAGCGGCCGCTCGCCGACGGCGGCTACCAGCAATGCGAACAGAAAGTCCTTCTCGGCGATTTTCGATTCGCCGAAGTAGAACGGATCGACAGCCAGCACTCGTTGGCCGCCGGCAAGCAGCTTGGCCGCAGTTGCCGCGGTGGCACTACGGCCGCGGTCGCTGACCAGAATCGCCGTCGACTTCGCGTCGGGCGGCGACAGTTCCACAGCGGGAACTGTCCACGAGTCGCCGATGCGCAGCCGCCAGTGACCCACGCGCACGCCGTCGTGCTCGCCGGCCGCGTGCTCAACGGCCGAACATTCGTAGTCGTGATATCGGACGAGTTCGCTCAGTTTCCGCCGCTGGCTCTTTTGCCAGCCCTTGAAGGCAAACGGGTTATCGGGAAGCGGTGACCGCGGCGGCGACGTCTTCAGCAAGTCCAAGGCGAGGCTGTGAAACGAAGCATTGTTTTCGGGCAGAGGCACGTCCAACTGCTCCTTCGTCTTCACTTCATCCTCGCAAGCGATTTCGCTGGCAACGAACTGTTCGCTGCCCTCGTAGAAATGATCGCGGATCATTCGGTACAGCGCCTCGCGGTTTTCGCGATCGAAGTTGTGTGTGCCCGGATCATGGTTCACATGCGAGCGGAGCCGATCCGGCCGCTCGAACAATTCGTAGACCGGCTGCGCGGCTTCCATCAGCGGCGGCAGCGCGTAACCCGACTCGAAACAACAGTTGTCCATGCTGTTGTACGTGAGCAACGCGGCTCGCGGCGCCAAAAGCGCGGTCAGATGCGTGTAATCGGCGATGGTGGCCAAGTCGTTGGGCGTTTGCTCCGAGTCGCCTAGGTCCTTCAGATGCCGCGCCCTCGTGCGGAAGCTGGAATAGCCAGCAACCGGATTGGACAACGTGACGCGAGTATCGAGCGAACTGATGAAAATCGTTTGCCAGCCGCCGCCCGACAGCCCGGCCACGGCCACTCGCTGCGGATCGGCGTGCTCGTGCGACAGCAGCACGTCGATGCCGCGTTTCATCGAAAGGTAGTACGGCGCAAGCCCGCTGGTTCCGCACAGGTCGAGCTGATTCATTCGATAGTGAGCGTAATCGGTGCCGCGTAACTGGCCCATCCCCAGCCACTCGACGTTTAGCGACAGCATGCCGCGTTTCGCCTGGTTGATGCAGCGAATCTGCTTGTAAGCCGCCGCCTTGCCGTTGCCGTCGTGCCCATTCACGTTCAACACCACGGACACCTTGCCGTTGAGTTCGGTCGGCTCGTACAACAGCGCGGGAATCCACAAACCCGGCAGCGCTTCGTAGCGCAGCTTGCGAATGCGGTATCCCGGCCCGCCCTCGATCGTGTCGAGCCACTGGACTTTCGTCTCTGCGTCGCGCCACTTCGCCGCCTGTCCGCGGTAGACAATCTCGTCCAGCACACGCTGACGAATCCTTTCCGCCTCGCGCTGCCACTGCTCAAGGCTTGTAATCTCCGGCATAGGCGGCACACGATTCTCTGTGAATGTTTGCACCTCCTCCATCGCCGAACGCGGACCGATGATCTCGCGCTTCAGCAGTTGCTCGATTGTCGCTTCGTCGAGCGCCAATGCGGCGGCACAATTGCAAAGTAGCAGCAGCGCTGCAAATGACTTCACCAAAGTCCACGAAGGATGCATCGTTGAATCTCCCAACAGCATTACTTACGGTTGTGGGGCGGTTACGGTTGTAGGGCGGTCTCCCGACCGCCCCACGGGCTCGACCGAAGGTCTCCTCGAATCGCCGTCAGGGAGACATGCGGTCGCGCAAATGGGCCGGTCGGGAGACCGGCCCACAACAGGGTGCCGGCTATTTCGATTTCAGGTCAAAGTCGAGCACGTTTTCGCCGGGCTTGAGTTCGCGGGTGAGGGTCGTCTGGGTGTTGAATTGGGGTGGGATGGCTTCTTTCGTTTCGTCGTGCATCATGCCGGGATCGGCGGATGGAATCTGCCGACCGGTTTTTTTCGACCAACTGACTTCGACGCGATAGGTGCCCGGTTTCGCGCCGCGTTCGGCCTGGATTTCGTAGTTGCCCTCTGCGATCGGAGCCGCCACTTTGATGCCGTCAGCAGCAGCTTCGGGCACAAAAACGATACTGCCCGGTCCAACGGGTTGACCGTCGAACGTCACGCGGCCTTTGATGGAAACTTGGTTGGAGCCACAGCCGACGACGGCTGTCACGAGACCAACGGCCACCCACGATGTCGTTGCTTGCAAGTGTTTCATTAGTCTTAGGGAACGCGAACTGCGCGGCCGTCATCGCGGCGGTAAAGATTCTGGTACAAGAAGTCGGCGGTGTTGACGACGCCCGGGCAACTCTGAGTATAGCCCGAGTGACTTTCGATGTTTTCGGAAATGAATTTCACCGCTCCATCGACAAAACCAAAGTTCGCTCCCCCCGGATGCAAGCTGGACCAGGCGTGGCGCGTGCAATTCGGGTCGCTGCCCCCGGCATATTTGGTGTTCAGCGGCAGATCGGCGCGACCGTAGGTCATCGCATCGGTGAACCCATTGCGGCGTCCTAACCAAATCGCACCCACTTGGTCCTTCCGCTCGCGTTCGCCGATCAGCAGCACGTTGCTGGTGCCGTCCGTAATGTCCGGGATGCGGACGCTGGGCGAGGTCGCAGTGCAAATCTGGGCGCTGGGCGGATAATTGTTCTTGGCGTAACTCAGGCAGAACGTATTGAGCTTCCCCGTGGGATCCGACGGGCACAGCATCACCGGCAGGGCCGTTTGAGTGGTCGCGTTGACGACGGGAATGTCGCCAAGGTAATCGCCCGGATTGAGCGCCTCATGCAGATTCCCTTGCTCGATAAACGGAAACACCCGCGGCGCCCAGCCCCAATTGCCATTGGGCAACGCCGCATTCAAAACGTAAGCATGGGGAAAATGCCCGCGGACGTCGTGATGATTGTGCAGCCCAATCGCGAGTTGCTTGAGATTATTGTTGCACTGCGTCCGCCGCGCCGCTTCGCGTGCCGCCTGTACGGCCGGTAAAAGCAGCGCGACCAGGATGCCAATGATGGCGATCACTACGAGCAACTCCACCAGCGTAAAGCCAGCTCTGCGATTTTGCATCACACACCAGGAAGTAGCCATTGCCGATTCCCGCGAGACTAAGTTGACCGCTGTGTGCCAGCTTATCCGACGCGTCACAGGGTGTCCAGCAAATGACGCTTAGTCGCGTCTAATCGCCAGCATGCCCTTGACCAATTTTGCGGCGATGCTATCCTTGGTCAACCATTAGGTGCGAGACCGGCACGAGCTTTGGCTGTGCTGTGTTCATTCAACTTCGAGTGTAGCGGCCACCCGGGCGATCCAAAAACTGTCGAAACTGACGACCTTGCCCCGGTATCTTGCCTTCGACCGCGACTGATTCTCTTGCTCCTCAGGCACCCTGCCTAACCGTTGCCGAGTGCGCAACCGGTTTGCATTTGTGCCTGCCCACCGGAGTGTTTCGCGGCGCCGACCATTTGTTTGCGTCCGCTTTGCAAATTTTTCTGCTACTTGAAAGTGAGTCATTGATGAATTTCGAGAATCTCGGCCTGTCCGAGCCGATCCTCCGTGCGGTCCGCGCCGAGGGCTACCACACCGCCACGCCGATCCAGTTACAGGCCATTCCGCCGTTGCTTGAAGGGCGCGATCTGATGGGTTGTGCTCAGACGGGAACCGGCAAGACGGCCGCGTTCGCGCTGCCGACGCTGCAGCGGCTTAGTTCCATCGACAAACCGTCTGGGGACGCGCAATCGAACGGCGCGAGCAATGGGCATCACGCCCGCAGCCGCCGCAAGATTCGCACGTTGGTCTTGTCGCCCACGCGAGAGTTGGCGGCTCAAATCGGCGAGAGTTTCGCCGCTTATGGAAAATTCACCGGCGTGCGGCACACGGTCGTCTACGGCGGCGTTGGGCAAGGGCCGCAGGTGCGAGCCTTGCGGGACGGCGTCGACATCCTGATCGCCACGCCCGGCCGGCTGCTGGATTTGATGCAGCAAGGATTCGTGAAACTGGACGCCGTCGAAATCCTGATTCTGGACGAAGCCGACCAGATGCTGGACATGGGCTTCATCCAGCCGCTGCGCCGCATCGTGTCGCACGTACCGCGCCGCCGACAGACGCTGATGTTCTCGGCCACAATGCCCGACGAAATTCGCCGACTGGCGGCCGAGTGGCTGCATGAGCCGGTGCACGTGCAAGTCACACCGGTCGCCACGCCCGCGGAAAAAGTGGAGCAGTCGGTATTCATGGTCGAGGTGAAGCACAAGCCGCTGCTCTTGGCGCACTTTCTACAGAACACGCCCAACACCCGCACGCTCGTTTTCGCTCGCACCAAACACGGAGCCGACAAGATCGTGAAGCACCTGACGCGGGCCGGCATTTACGCCGCCGCGATTCACGGCAACAAGAGCCAATCCGTGCGGCAGCGCGTGCTGCAGCAGTTCAAGTCGAAGCGGCCGCCGGTGCTAGTGGCCACCGACATCGCCGCGCGCGGGCTGGACATCGACGACGTCTCGCACGTCATCAACTACGACATGCCCGAAGTCCCAGAAATCTACGTCCACCGCATCGGCCGCACCGGCCGCGCCGGCGCAACCGGCACCGCCGTCTCCTTCTG
>JBGTKH010000675.1:0-5101 GCA_041744735.1 Pirellulaceae bacterium
AAGCGTGGCCGTCAAACGGCAGGCCGTGATGGCGGTGGAAGCCGTGGAAGGCACTGACGCCTGCATCCGCCGCGCCGGCCAACTGTGCGCATCGGGCGAATTCACGGTCGTCAAAGTCGCCAAGCCGCAACAGGACATGCGTTTCGACGTACCCACGATCGGTCTCGGCACACTACAATCGATGGTCGAAGCCGGCGCCCGCGTCCTGGCCGTCGAAGCCGGCAAGACGATCCTCATCGACGAGCCCGAAGTCATCGAATTCGCTAACCGCCACAACCTCACCGTCGTGGCACTCGACGAAGCGTCGCTCGCGCAATTCAGCGACGCCGCATAAAAACGGGCCTTTGTAAACCGACCGCCATCTTGTGCACAGGAATCTTGTGCGATGTACAATGCAGCGTCCTCGGTTCGCTACTGCGCGCACAAGTCATTCTCAGGAGATACAACAATGACTCGATGCTGGATCAAACTGCTAATCCTTCTCATGTCCTTTCCGATTCAGTCGTATTTCGCGGCCGGTCAAGAGCCAACGTACGACGTAGTGATTTACGGTGGCACGTCGGCGGGTGTGGCGGCGGCGGTGCAGACGCGGCGGATGGGGAAGTCGGCGGTGATTGTGGAACCGGGAAAACATCTCGGCGGGTTAACCAGCGGCGGGTTGGGCTGGACCGATAGCGGCAACAAGGAGGTGATCGGCGGCATCTCGCGCGAGTTCTATCAGCGCGTGAAGAAACACTACGACGACCCGGCCGCGTGGCTCTATCAGAAACCCGAACAGTACGATCGCTACCGAGCGAACGATGACGCCATGTGGACCTTCGAGCCGCACTTGGCAGAGAGAATCTACGAGCAGATGCTCAAAGAAGTCGACGTTCCCGTTTTCCGCAATCAACGGCTGGATCGTGCGACGGGCGTGAAGAAGGAAGGGCAGCGCGTGGTGTCGATCACGATGGAGTGCGGTCAGAAGTATCGCGGCCGCATGTTCATCGACGCGACGTACGAAGGCGACTTGATGGCCGCGGCCGGCGTGTCGTACACCGTGGGGCGCGAGAGCAATTCTCAGTACGGCGAAACGATCAACGGCATTCAGAAGCTGCGTAACGTGCACCTGCATCGCTTCGTGGTAAAGGTCGATCCGTATGTTGTACCGGGAGATCCGTCGAGCGGCGTGTTGCCGGGCGTTCACGGAGATGATCCGGGCGAAGATGGAGCGGGCGATCACCGCATCCAGGCATATTGCTATCGCATGTGCATGTCGAACGTGGCCGAGAATCGTGTGCCGTTTCCCAAGCCGGCGGGTTACGACGAGCAGCGATACGAACTGCTGCTGCGGAACTTCGAGGCCGGCGATCTGCGGCTGCCGTTGAAGATCGACATGATGCCCAACGGCAAAACCGACACGAACAACAACTGTGCGTTCTCGACCGACAACATCGGCATGAACTACGACTACCCCGACGCAAGTTACGAACGGCGCGAAGAGATTCTGAAGGAGCACACGACGTACCAGCAGGGTCTGATGTGGACGTTGTCGAATCACCCGCGCGTGCCGCAGTCGATTCGCGACCAGATGGCCAAGTGGGGGTTACCGAAAGATGAATTCACCGACGGCGGCAACTGGCCGCACCAGCTATACGTGCGCGAGGCGCGCCGCATGGCCAGCGACTACGTGACCACGGAGCTGGATTGCCGCCGCGTGCGGGTGGCCGAAGATTCGGTCGGCATGGGCTCATACAACATGGACTCGCACAATTGCCAGCGGTACATCACGCCGGAAGGCTTCGTGCAGAACGAAGGCGATATTCAAATCTCGCCTGGCGGCCCGTACACGATCGGCTATCACTCGATCATTCCCAAACGCGGCGAAACGGAAAACCTGCTGGTGCCCGTGTGTGTCTCGTCGTCGCATATCGCCTACGGTTCGATCCGCATGGAGCCGGTGTTCATGGTGCTGGGCCAGTCCGCCGCGACCGCAGCCGTGCTGGCGATTGACGATGACATCACCGTTCAAAATGTCGCCTACGCAAAGCTGCGCGAGCGGATGCTGGCCGACGGGCAGGTTTTGACATGGGCGGGGGCGTCGCGTGCGGCCGCCCCGGCGCTCGACCCCGCAAAACTGGCCGGTATTGTGTTGGACGATGCCGCGTTGGAGAAAACCGGCGAGTGGCTGCCGGGCAGTTCGATCGGCGGTTTCGTGGGCATCGCGTACTGGCATGACAACAACGAGGGCAAGGGGCAGAAATCGGCCCGCTTCTCCACGAAGCTAAAATCCGCCGGCCGCTACGAAGTCCGTTTGGCCTACACACCCAATCCCAACCGCGCCACCAACGTGCCGGTAACGATCCATCACGCCGACGGCGAGACTAAGGTTCAAGTGAACCAACGCAGCGGCCCGCCGCTCGACAACGCATTCATTTCGCTCGGAGTCTTCAACTTCGACGGAAACAAAGAAGCGGCGATTGTAATCGCCAACGCCAACACGGACGGCCACGTCATCGTCGACGCCGTGCAACTGCTTCCCACGGACGACAAGCCACAAAAGTAATTGCGAAAGAATCGGTGGGGCGCGATCTCACTTCCCAGTTACAAGGCCTCGAATGAAGGCGCACAGGCCGAGCACAACACCGGCGGATAGAAAAAGATGTAGCCGACCGCTAGGCCCACAACGAACCACACGACGGCTCCCACCATCGCAACCATGCCGCCGATTACGCCGCTGTTGAAAAGTCGCTTCTCGAAACTGAAGACGCCATCCGGCTCATC
Source organism: Pirellulaceae bacterium (assembly GCA_041744735.1). GTDB lineage: Bacteria > Planctomycetota > Planctomycetia > Pirellulales > Pirellulaceae > JBGTKH01. The sequence goes on from JBGTKH010000675.1 coordinate 2,764, forward strand.
GCGAGACCCTCCTATTTTTTGCGGCGCAGATAGCCGGCGCTGGATTGAAGATACTTGCGGCGGCGAGAGGTGGTGGTGTCGGCGGCCTCTTGTTGCTGTCGGTCTAGATCCTCCAGGTTTGCGCGACAGAAGCGACAGCCGATGGTTTGCACGTGAAATGTGACATAGTCCAACTGCTCGGTGCTTAAGGCCCCGAGCAAAAAGCTGCCAAGCTGCTCGCGCGTGGGGCAGCTCACACGGTGCCTGCGCCAGATCTCACCCACGGTGTGCATGCCCGCGTCGCGGCGGCCGTTGATGGCGGCCAATTGGCGGGCAAGCTGCGGTTGATTGCGCAAGGCCTTCTCGATCTCCGCCATCTCGTCGGGAGATAGCGCTTCGTCAAGATAGGCTTCCAATTCGTTTTCCGTGAACCGCCGAGACATGCAGAACATCTTTCCCGATTTGATTTCGCGCCCCTGCTTACGCGGCGGGTTACAAATTTGATCGCGACGACGTCAACCGACCCGATTGTAACCAATAGCGGGGTGGGAAAAAAGCCCCACGCGGGTATAAAAGCTAGTCCAATGCACTCTGGAGGTTGGCCAAGAATTGGTTTACAATCAGAGACTACTGGGCATCTTTTTCTGTTCACGTGCATGTCACGTGTAGGTGATGAGTACCAACCTCACAGGTGAGTCGTTTCTGGACGTGGTCCACCGCAGCGGATTGCTGACGCCGGACCGCACGCAGACGCTGCTCCAAGAATTGAAGGACGAGGGAATCGATCTGGATAGCCCTCAGGCCGTGGCCGACGCGCTGATCAAGCGCGGCGAGCTCACAAGCTGGCAGGCGGATAAACTGCTTGTCGGCAAGCACCGAGGGTTTTTCCTAGGTTCCTATCGCTTGCTGAAAATGCTTGGACGCGGCGGGATGGGCGCGGTCTATCTGGCTCAGCATGAGATGATGCGCCGCCGCTGCGCAATCAAGGTGCTGCCCACCAAGCGCGCCAACGATCAGTCGTCGGTGCTGGAGCGATTTTACATCGAGGCCCAAGCGGTTGCCTCTCTGGATCATCCCAACATCGTCCGCGCGTACGACGTGAACAAGGACGTGCAGGGCAATTCGGAGATCCATTACCTGGTGATGGAATATGTCGAGGGCAAAGACATCCAGGCCCTGGTCAGCTCGCAAGGCGTGATGGACTACGTCGATGCCGCCAATTTCATCCGCCAGGCAGCCTGCGGTTTGACGCACGCGCATGAGAATGGCTTGATCCACCGCGACATCAAGCCCGCCAATCTGCTAGTCGATTTGAAGGGCGTCGTCAAGATTTTGGATTTGGGGCTGGCACGGTTCTTCGACGACGAGGACGTGGCATCGCTGACGGTCGCTCACGACGAGACCGTGTTGGGAACCGCCGACTACTTGGCGCCCGAGCAAGCCCTGAACAGCCACAACGTCGACACGCGCGCGGACATTTACGGCTTGGGCTGCACGTTTTATTTCATGCTCACGGGCCACCCGCCGTTTCGCGATGGCACGGTGGCTCAGCGGCTGCTCGCCCACCAGCTCAAAGCGCCCAAGCCGATTAAGGACGATCGCCCCGATGTGCCGCGCGACCTGCTGGCGATCATCGACAAGATGATGGCCAAGAAGCCCGACAGCCGTTTTCAGAAGGCGGCCGAAGTCGCGAGCGCTCTGGAACAGTGGATCTGTGACAATGCCAGTGAAGATTTCCGCTCGAAGCATCCGCAGTTGCAGAGCGGCGCTCCGGCGATGCCGCAAGCGCGCAACGAACCGACGCGCGGCGCGTCGGACGCCTACACGGACACGGACTTCGAATTGGCGCCGTTGGACGACGACGAGCCGAAGAAAAAAAAGGAGCCACAGCAGCCCGCGACCGCGTCTTCGCAGCCGAGCGATTCAGAGAAACCTGCGACAACACCAGCGGCCGCCGCGGTTGAATTGCCGCCGCTGGAGAGCCTCGCCGCGATGGATGACTTGGCGTCGATGGAGAATCTCGAGGGGCTGCCCGAGTTTACCTCGTCCGATCCCCTGGCGGCCGATTTTCCTGCTATGTCGGGGCCGTCCGTTGGCGAAAGCAGCGTGCACAGCGCGCTGTCGATGACGCCGCAATCGGGCCCGGCGTCATCGGGCCGTCTCGGAAGATTGGCCGGACAATCCGGCATTGGTTCTGGAATCGGTTCCAGCATGCGGCAGCCGGCTCCGCAAGCCGCGGCGAGCGAAGGACGGCCGTTGTGGCTGATGATCGTAATCGGCGTGGGTGCCGCGGCTCCCGTTGTCTTGCTCCTACTGTTTCTGTTTTCGTGGCTTTCATCGCCAGCGGATTCCGGAGGCA
>JBGTKH010000676.1:0-9925 GCA_041744735.1 Pirellulaceae bacterium
ATTGCGACCCGCTGTGGCGACCTGCTGGGGCTTCGCGGACTCAGCCCCAGCCACCCGCCACGGTGCGCTATGTGGTCCGAGCGTAACGATTGGTCGGATCGTATCAATGGTTTCGGCGACACGGTCTGTGCGGGTTAAGTAAATCTTGCCGGCAGGGCTGCGATCCAGCGAGAATCCGGTCGCAAATTCTCCGGCGACCGCTAAATTGAAGAGGTGGGCAATGCATTCTCAAACACTTGTCGCTGGGTGATGAGTGTAGCCGAAGTCGCCAGACTTTGGCCTGGCGTCGCGAAAACCAAACTCTGGCGAGTTCGGCTACATCCAATCAGCCCAGACAAAGCACTAAAGCCGTGGCGTTGACGCCAGGATCATGAAAACTGCGGGAAAAAAAACGGGCCTGCCTCACGGGCTAGCGGCACGAGCACTAGCATTTTTGCGTGGCACGTCCTGGCGGCGCGTGGCCAACTGGACCGCGCAGCTCCCCAAAATCGAAGCCTTCGAGCAGCAATACCGCGAGCGCGAAGACCGCGACCTGCGCAAGGAAAGCTTGTCGCTGAAGTACCGGGCTAAGAGCGGCGAGTCGCTGGCCCGGCTGTTGCCGGAAGCCTACGCCTTGGTGCGCGAGGCTGGGCGGCGGACACTCAAAATGCGGCACTTCGACGTGCAACTCCTCGGCGGCATCGCGCTGTTTCACGGCTCCATCGCCGAAATGGAAACGGGCGAAGGCAAGACGCTCACCGCCACGCTGCCGATGTACTTGCGGTCGCTCGAGGGCAAAGGTGCCCATTTGGCGACGGTCAACGATTACTTGGCGAGCCGCGATGCTGACTGGATGAATCCGCTGTACGAACTGTTGGGCGTCTCGGTCGGGGTGATTCAAACTCAGGACTCGCAGAACGACCGGCGCAAAGCGTACGCTTGTGACGTCACGTACGGCACGGCCAAAGAGTTTGGCTTCGACTTTCTGCGCGACCGGCTGCTGTTGCGACGGATTCACGAGCAGCAATCGGATCTGTTCGGCCAAATCACCGGCAGCTCGGAGGGCCGGGCTAGCGAGCAACCGGTGCAACGCGGCGCACACTTCGCTTTGGTCGATGAGGCTGACAGCATTTTAATCGACGAGGCCCGCACGCCGCTAATCATCGGCACGATCGGCGAGAAAGCCCGTGAACAGATCGTGGCCTGCTACCAATGGGCCGCGCGGTTCGCGCCGCAATTCATCGAAGACGAACACTACGAATACGACCACGATAAGAAGAAGGTCGAATTGACTGCGGCCGGCCGGCAAATGGTGCGCTCGATACCTCATCCCGAGATCATGAACACCGTTGGGCTCATCTCGCTGTACGAATACGTGGAGCGCGGCATCAAAGTCCACCGCGACTTCTTCCTGGACCGCCAGTACGTCGTGCGAGAGGGCGAGATTGTGATCGTCGACGAATTCACCGGACGTTTGGCCGAGGGCCGCAAATGGCGCGACGGCATCCACCAGGCGATCGAAGCCAAAGAGGGTGTTGAGGTCACGATGCCCACCGGTCAGGCGGCGCGGATCACCGTGCAGGACTTGTTTCTGCGCTATCAGCATCTGGCGGGCATGACCGGTACCGCGATCACCGCAGCCGGCGAAATCCGCAAAGTTTACAAGACCCGCGTCATTTCGATTCCGACAAACGTGCCCGTCAAACGGCAGCGGCTGCCGGACCAAATTCATTCCAGCAGCGACGACAAATGGGCCGCGATCGTTGACGACGTGCGCCAGCAACACGAAGCCGGCCGCCCCGTGCTGATCGGCACTCGCTCGATCGACAAATCCGAGATCCTTTCGCGCATGCTGTCTGAATTCGGCATCGAACATCAGGTGTTAAACGCCCGGCATATCGCCGCCGAAGCCGACATCGTCGCACGGGCCGGACAATCGGGGAAAGTCACCGTGGCCACGAACATGGCTGGACGAGGCACCGACATTAAACTCGGCTCGGGCGTCGCCGATGGCGGCGGCCTGCACGTGATTTGCACCGAGATGCACGACTCGGCCCGCATCGACCGGCAGCTCAGCGGCCGTTGCGGCCGTCAGGGCGATCCGGGAACGGTGCGGCAGTATCTGGCAATGGATGACGACATCCTGCGAAACGGCTTTGGTCCCGAGAAGGCCAAGCGGCTGGCCGCGCAGGGCGCCAGCGAAAACGGCAGCAGTTCGAGCCTCGGCAATCTCTTCCGCCGTGCTCAACGGCGCGTCGAGCGTGAACACCTGCGGCAGCGCATGATGCTGCTACATCACGAAAAGGAGCGCAAAAAGATGCAGTTGGAAATGGGCCAGGATCCGTATCTCGACACGCCCGACTAATGCATCGAGTGCGGAATTTGGGATATGGAGTGCGGAAACTGGTTTTTCGCTTTAGGGATTTAGGATGGGACCAACAACCAAGCGTCCCATTCAAAACTCCCAAAGCGTTGATAAGTCACCGCAATCCCAAATTCATCCAAAATTCCTAAAGCGGTGATCAATCACCGCACTCCAAAGTGCCGACGGGGGAACTTTGTTGGCATAGTCGGCGTCATAGGTTGTCACCGGGAAGGTCGACAGAACCGTCAAACTATTCACCCAAGTGTGCGCGAATTGTCATTTCAGGTTCCCGCCAAATTGTAAAAACCTGGGAATAGGTATACATTGGAAAGCAGGAGTCGCGCCACGTCTCAGGGAGGAGCGTCTTTACCCGTCCCAGTCCCTGGATTAGCACCTTCGTCATGGCATCAGACCAATCCTCGGTGGATCGCGTAACAATCGAGCAGACCAAGCAGCAGATTCGCGGCTTGGTCAACGAAATCGCACAGCTTTGCAAGAGCGACCTCGGTGCCGAGGCGTTTTATGCCGAGTACCTGCAGCGCGTGGTCCAGGCCCTGGCGGCCGTGGGCGGCGCCGTGTGGGTGGCCGGCGAAGGCGGACAGCTCAAGCTGATGTATCAGATCAAGCTGAGCGAAACACTGCTCGACCGCGAGTCCGAAGAAAGCCAGCGGCACGCCCGGCTGCTGCACCACGTCATGCGCACCGGCGAGGCCAAGTTGGTGCCGCCAGAATCCGGGGCGGTCGACGACGACTCGATCGGCAACCCGACGCGGTACCTGTTGGTGCTGGCGGCCCTGAAAAGCAACGCCCAAATCGAAGGACTGATTGAAATCTTCCAGCGGCCCGATTCGCAGCCCGCCACGCAGCGCGGCTATCTGACGTTCGTCGTGCAGATGAGTGATCTGGCCGCCGAGTGGTTCAAGTCGCAGAAGTTGCGGCACTTCACGGATCGCCAGTCGCTGTGGGCTCAGGCCGATCACTTCTCGCGGACTGTTCACGAAAGCCTCGATAAGAAGCTGACGGCGTATCACATCGCCAACGAAGGCCGGCGCATGATCGGCTGCGACCGGGTCAGCGTGGCCTTGCGGAAGGGGCGTAAGTTTACCGTCGAAGCGGTCAGCGGCCAGGACCTGCTCGACAATCGCTCGAACATCGTCGTTGCACTTGGCAGGTTGGCCACGCGGGTGGTCGCGACCGGCGAACCGCTGTGGTACACCGGCTCGACCGAAGACCTGCCGCCGCAAGTCGAAGAGACGCTGCACGAGTACGTCGAAGAGTCCTTTTCGAAAACGATCTTCGTCCTGCCAATCAAAAAGCCGGAATTCGACAGCGGCCAATCCGATGGCCGGCCCGTGCCAGATGCACCCGGCCAGGTGCACGACACCGGCGAAGTGATCGGCGCGTTGATCGTCGAGCAAATCGAAAGCAACGTGCCGCGCGAAGTCTTACAGCCGCGCATCGAGTTGGTACACGAGCATAGCTGCCGGGCACTATCCAATTCGCTCGAACACAGCGACCTGTTCCTGATGCCCGTTTGGCGCACGCTGGGACGAGCCAGTTGGGTGCTGCGCGCCCGCACGCTGCCCAAAACATTGGCCATTACGGGAACGATTCTTGTCGTGCTGATCGCCATGGCCGTGGTGCCGTGGAATTTTAATTTGAAAGCCAAAGGCACGTTGCAGCCGGTCGAGACACGCGAAGTATTTATCGAAGTCGACGGGTTAATCACAGGCGTCAAAGCCACGCACGGCAAAGTGGTAAAGAAAGGCGACGTGCTGCTGGAATTGGAGAACATCGACCTGGAGAACCAGTACACAGATATCCTGGGCCAGCGAAACGTAACGCAGCAAGAGTTGCTGGCCGTGCAGAAGCTGCGATTGAACACCGACAATCGGTTAACTGCAGAAGAACGCAATCGCTTAAACGGGCAGTTCATGCAATTTCAGACGCGGCTCAATAGTTTGGAACGGCAATTGGAGTTGCTCGAGCAAAAGCGCGACAAGTTGAAAGTCGTCAGCCCCATCGACGGCGAAGTGATCACTTGGGACGTTGAGAAGGAATTGTATTTGCGGCCGGTAAAAGTCGGCGATCTAGCGCTGACTGTCGCTAATCCGAAGTCCGAATGGGAACTGGTGCTGCTGATGCCCGACAAACGCATGATTCACTTCAACCGGGCGCAGGAAGAGATGGGTGACGACTTGCCCGTCAGCTATATCTTGGCCACTGATCCGAACACGCGACATTACGGCAAGGTCAAGGAAGTCGATCGCAAGGCCGAGTTGGACCAGGAAGAAGGCCATGTCGTCAAAGTGCGGGCATCCATTGAAAAGACGAAGCTCGCCGATCCGCGTCCCGGTGCCACGGTCATCGCCGACGTGTACTGTGGCCGGCGCCCGGTTGGTTACACGATGTTCTACCAGGCCTACGAAGCCTTTCAGAGATTCACCTTCTCATTGTTCTAATCTCACGGAGTCAGAAAGATGCAACCCTCTGCTGTGCTGCTAACCGCGTCCTTGCTGTTGGCCGGTCCTCCCGAACTGCCGAAAGCGCCGGTTCAGACGGTACCCGTTCAGGTCGCGCCCGATACAGTGCGGCTGTCGACGTGCGTGCTCACGATCATCAACGCCATGCAAGTCCCCGCGGAACAGCCCGGCGTGCTGGCTTCGCTGGAGGTGCAAGAGGGCGACGAAGTGATGAAGGACCAGTTGCTGGCGCAAATCAAAGACGACGACGCACAGTTGCGAATGAAGGCCACCGAAAGTGATTGGGCCGCGGCCAAGAAACAGGCAGAGAAAGCCGTGCGCGTAGAAGCCGCCGTAGCTTCCTATGGCGTCGCCGATTTTGAATGGCGTAAGGCGATCGAAGTCAACCGCAAGTCGCCAACCGCGATCAGCGAATTGGAAGTGAAAAAGCTAGAGCTTGCTCGAGAGCACGCCCTGTTGCAAATCGAACTCGCCAAAGTCGAATTCGCCACGGCGGAGTACACGGCCGTGACGAAAGAGAACGAGTTCTACCAGGCGTCGAACGAAGTCCGCGATCGGCGCATCCTGGCCCCCTGGGACGGCGTGATTTCCGAACGCTTGAAGCGCAAAGGCGAATGGCTGCAGCAGGGCGAACCGTTCTTGCGAATGATTCAGATGGACCACTTGCACGTGGAAGGGTTCTTGAACATCGCGGAAGTCGCGCCGCTGGAAGTCGACGGCTGCGAAGCGACGATTATGGTCCGACTATCACGCGGCCGTACCGAGTCGTTCGAGGGCAAGATCACGTTCGTCAGTCCGACCGTCGAAGCGGGGCAGTATCGCGTGTGGGCCGAAGTTGCCAACATCCGCGAAACGGACAGCCGCGGCAAACAACAGTGGCTGTTGCGCCCCGGTATGACCGCCGAAATGTCCATCCAACTGGCCACGCCTAAAGTCACCGCCACACCGGCGAACAAGGTCAATCTCGCGAAGTCCGAGTAAACGAGGCGCGGGTTTCAAATGACGAAAGAATGACGAAGTCCGAATGACGAACATGTGCCCGTCTTGTTATCAGACATTCGACATTAGACATTCGTCATTCCTTCGACATTGGGTATTTCGTCATTCGACATTCCTCTCCAGGTTCTAAGAGCAATCGACGTTTCCATTCATGGCTACCCTCGCAGACAGTCTCGTTTCCAGTTCTTCGCGGGCGCTGAAGCTGCGGATGCGGTCGGACTTGTCTGCGCGGCGGCATTTCTATCAGGGGCATCCGTTCTTCGTTGTCAAAGAGCCCGTGGGCTTGAAATACTTCCGCTTTCAAGAGGAAGAGTACGCGATCCTCCAGATGCTCGACGGACAATCGAGTCTGGAGGACATTAAAGAGCAGTTTGAAGAAGAGTTCCGCCCGCAGAAACTGACGCTGCCCGACTTGCAACAATTCATCGGCACGTTGCATCGCAGTGGCCTGGTAATCGGCGATGCACCGGGGCAAGGCCGCCAACTCAAGAAACGCCGCGATCAACAAGTCTGGAAGCGCCGCTGGGCCGCATTGTCCAACGTCTTCGCACTGCGCTGGCGCGGCATCGACCCCGAGCGGCTGCTGAACTGGCTGTACAAATACACGTCGTGGCTGTTCGCGCCGACGGTGGTGCTCTTCTGTTGTATGCTCGGCGTGTCGGCGTTGCTGCTGCTGGCGATTCAGTTCGACGTGTTTCGCGCGCGGCTGCCGGCGTTTCACGAATTCTTCGGGCCGAGCAATTGGATTTATCTGGGCACCACGCTGGCGATTGTCAAGGTGCTGCACGAGTTCGGCCACGGACTCTCCTGTAAACATTTCGGCGGCGAGTGCCACGAGATGGGTTTCATGCTGCTGGTACTTACGCCGTGCTTGTACTGCAACGTCTCCGATTCGTGGATGCTGCCGAACAAATGGCGTCGCGCCGCGATCGGCGCCGCGGGCATGTATGTGGAACTCGTGCTGGCTTCGGTCGCCACGTTCCTGTGGTGGTTCAGCGAGCCGGGCTTGTTGAATCACGTCTGCCTGAGCGTAATGTTCATTTGCTCGGTAAGTACCGTGCTGTTCAACGGCAACCCGCTGCTGCGGTTCGACGGCTATTACATTCTGGCGGACATCGTCGAGATTCCGAACCTGCGTCAAAAATCGAGCGAAGTGCTCCGCCGCTGGGTCTTCCAATGGTGCCTGGGTTTAGAACAACCCGAGGACCCGTTCCTGCCGCGCCGCAATCAAATCTTCATGGCCTTGTACACGGTCGCGGCGGTCATTTATCGCTGGGTGATTGTGCTGTCGATTGTGATCTTTCTAACGCAAGTATTCGAGCCGTATGGGCTGAAGATCGTCGGCCAGGCGATCGGTCTGGTCGGCCTGTTCGGTTTGGTCGTTCAGCCCATTTGGCAGTTGGCAAAATTCTTTCACGTACCGGGGAGGATGCACGAAGTGAAGCGTCACCGAGTTATTGCGACGCTGGCGATCGTCGGGTTCATCGTCGCGTCGGTGGTTTACATACCGCTGCCGCATTACGTGCGCAGCACGCTGGAGATTTCGCCCGAAGGCGCCGCGTCGGTGTTTGTCGACGTTCCCGGAAGGCTGGACGAAGTGCTGGTCGAGCCGGGCAAGTACGTCGAGGCCGGCGAGCCACTGGCCATTCTCAGCAACATCGATTTGGACATGACGGTCGTGGAGCTTGAAGGCCGCCGCGATGAAGCTCGCGTGCAACTGAACAGCCTTGAGCAGCAGCAGGTTTACGAACCGCGCGCGTCGCAGCAGATTCCACAAGTGCGCGAAACGCTGGCCTACCTTGAACAGCAATTGAAGGAAAAGGAAGAGCAGCGCAAGCGATTGGTCTTAGTCGCGCCCAAATCGGGCACCGTGTTCCCGCCACCCGCGCGTCCAGCGCGCCGCGACCCGAACGGCACGTTGCCCACTTGGTCCGCCACACCGTTGGATGATCGCAACGAAGGCGCCATGCTCGCTCCCGGCGACTTGTTCTGCCTCATCGGCGACCCGGAAAAGTTGGAGGCCGTGCTGGTGATCGATCAGACGGACATCGAATTGGTCCAACCGCAACAGCCCGTTCGCATCAAGCTGGATTCGCATGCCGGCACAACCTACCACAGCAAGGTCGTCGAAATCGCCAAACGTGAGCTGCGCGTGACCCCGAGCAGCTTGTCAAACCAAGCAGGCGGCGAACTGGCCACGCGGACCGATCCCACAACCGGACAGCAGCGGCCGCTGAGCACGTCGTATCAGGCCCGCGCACCGCTGACCGAGCGGGACGACATGCGGCTACAGATCGGCCTCCGCGGACAAGCGAAGATCTACACCGGCTATCAACCGCTGGGCTGGCGCATCTGGCGCTACCTGGCTCAAACGTTCCATTTCCACATGTAGCGATTGTACCGAAGAGAATCGTTTAACGGCGTTTAACGTCGGCCGCTGATGAAACCCCAAGGGGCAGGAATTCGTAAGCTATCGTGAAGTAAGTGAGTTCGTGTCGAACCACTCGTTTAGTAAGTTGATTTTGACCCAAGGAGAAGAAGCGCATGGCTAAGACCCTCGACAAGACCGAAGGCACCACGGAAACCCCAATCGCAGAAATCCCCAAGCCCGCTGCCGCACCGCAGCAGCCGGCTCAGCAGAACGTCCAGCTCGAAGTGGACGATGCGAAGATAACCAATTCGTATGTCAATTTTTGCCGCGTCACGGGCTCGCCGGAAGAGCTAATCGTGGATTTCGGCCTCAACCCGCAGCCGATGGGCATTCCGACCAAGCCGATCACGGTCGATCACCGCATCGTCATGAACTTCTTTACGGCTAAGCGTTTGCTGGCCGCTCTGCAGATGTCGATCCAACGCCACGAAGCCGTGTTCGGCGTGCTGGAAACCGACGTCCAACGTCGCGTGCGCCGCGTCAACGACTAAGCTCGTCCGTCGCAATGAACACCAACAGCCGGGTTGCTCGCCGCAACCCGGCTGTTCGCTTTTGGAGAAACTACGAATTACAAATTACGAAGAACAACGGAATGGGCAGTGACGCCAGTGACCATCGTAGTGTGTGCTTCGTCATTTTTTCGCAATTCGACATTCGTAATTCGTAATTCTCTGTTACCACGACAGTTCAAGCCCGCCCGTGGCTCCGTGGTAAAACGCTTGCCCGCCGTCGTGCAGCATTACGGGTCGGTTGCCAAAGAATGGATCGCTGTTGAAGTTGTCGGGAGCCAGCGCGACGCCTTCGATTAACACCACCTGATAGCCGCCGCGGATCGTGCAGCGCGGTGAGATGTGGAACAGCGCAAAGCCGCCCGCCTCGCCCACGAAGCTAATGTTGTTGGCGCTGATGAATTCGCGAGCCGAATCCGGCAAGCCGCCTGGTGTCGAGGTGACGGTCGTGGTCTGCCGAGCGTCGTTTCCAAAGACACCTGACTTCAACTCCCCGCCGAATTTCAATCGCGACGTTAGGCACACATTCAGGTCGCCGCCGATTTGGAAGCCGATCAAATCGTTGCTGGTGCTGAGCAAGTAGTCCAAACTGGATACGTTGTCCTGCGCGAAGTAGCGGAAGTTCTCTTCGAGACTCACATAGCGGGCACCCATCAACAGCGAAGTGTGCACGCGGCAGTTCGGCGACACCCAGCGCCGCCGCAGATTCAACTCGGCACTGTTCAATTCAGAACCGTAGCCGATCGATTGCGCGATCGAGTTGCTCGTTTCAGGGAACCCGGCGAAAGGAATCGAGTTTAAGTTGTTCGCCCCGAACACCTGCGCCGACGTATTCCAATGGAATGTGCCGAAGTAGGTGGCTTCCAAGTTCGTACCCGGTCCGGTCAGCAATTGCAGCGACACGCGGAAGCCGGGCTCGTAATTGAAGTCCAGGTCGTTGGTGCTCAAAACTGTCGCGCCGCCTTGCTGCGTGAAATTCATCGGCGCCTTTACGACGTCCTCGCGAGACAGATACATGAAGTCCGCCGCCACGTCGAACCAGCGTGGGTTACAACAGTTCAGGCCCCCCGACGAATTCTCGCGATCGAATACGTCCAGTCCGCCGACCAAGCCCATGCCCAGCGGCCCGCAACGGCCGTTCGGCATACAACCACCGCAA
>JBGTKH010000677.1:0-10069 GCA_041744735.1 Pirellulaceae bacterium
AGGGATGATCGTCGGAGGCGATGAAACGGGGGTCGCCCGGTGCGAGAAAGACGCACGCCGGTAAATATGGAGAATTAACTCCATCGCGACAACGGGGAGGCGGTGGCTGGATTAACCCTCCAGCCTCCGCTTTACCCACTAGGACGTCGCAGGACTTCAGATGCCACCGCGAACGCTGAACTCTTGCGAGTCCAGCTACGAATTAACTCACAGCCTTTGTCGGCGCTTGAATGATGGCGGCTTTGGCTTCGGGCTGGCCGTTTGAATTGGCGTGGACGGACGGGCCGATTAGATTCGTGATTTCCTTTTCGTCAAGTTCTTCGGCTTCGACCAGCTTGGTGGCCAGCTTGTCGAGTTTGCCGCGGCTTTCGGACAGCAGGTTGTAGGCGCGATCCGAGGCCTCGTGCAGGATGCGAGCCACCTCTTCGTCGATCAACTCCATTGTGTGTTCGCTGAACTGACGCTGCTGATGAATCTCGCGGCCCAGGAACGGGTCTTCGTCGCTCAGCTTGTAACTGACGGGGCCTAGCCGATCACTCATGCCCCAGTTCATGACCATACGCCGGGCGAGCCCCGTCGCGCGTTCCAGATCATTCTCGGCGCCGACGGTGGTTTCGTTGTAGACCAGCTTCTCGGCCGCACGGCCGCCTAAGATCATCGTCAGGTGGTCTCGCAGTTCATCTTCAGACATGCTTAAGCGATCTTCTGATGGCAGCGTCTGTGTCGAGCCAAGCGAGCGGCCGCGCGGGATGATCGTGACCTTGTGCACGCGGTGCGCGCCGGGCAACGTCCACGACAGCAGCGTGTGGCCGGCCTCGTGATAAGCGGTCTTCTCCTTCTCTTTGTCGCGGAGCACCTCGTCGCGTTTGGCGCCCATCAGCACTTTGTCGCGAGCGTAATCGAAGTCGTTCATCTCGACCCGCGTCTTATCCTGACGAGCGGCCCAGAGCGCGGCTTCGTTCACGATGTTGCGAATATCCGCGCCGGTCAAGCCGACCGTGGCCGAGGACAGCACGTCCAAATCCACGTCGTCCGAAAGCGGCACGTCGCGGACGTGGACTTTGAAGATCTCGAGCCGGCCCTTGTGCGTAGGCCGTCCGACGCTCACATGGCGGTCGAAGCGGCCGGGCCGCAACAGCGCCGGGTCGAGCACGTCGGGCCGGTTGGTGGCGGCCACCACGATCACCGAATCGTTCTGCGTGAAGCCGTCCATTTCGCTGAGGATCTGGTTCAGCGTCTGTTCGCGTTCGTCGTGCCCGCCGCCCACGCCCGCGCCGCGCTGGCGGCCGACGGCGTCGATCTCGTCGATAAAGATGATCGCCGGCGAATTCTCTTTGGCCGTGTTGAACAAGTCCCGCACGCGGCTCGCTCCGACGCCCACGAACATCTGAATGAACTCAGAGCCGCTGACGGAATAGAACGGTGAGCCCGCCTCACCGGCCACCGCGCGGGCCAGCAGCGTCTTGCCCGTTCCCGGCGGGCCGTTCAGCAGCACGCCTTTGGGAACTCGCCCGCCCAACTTCTGAAACTTCTGCGGGCTCTTTAGATAGTCGACGATCTCCATCAAGTCGGCCTTCACGCCTTCCAGCCCCGCGACGTCCTTGAACGTGATCGGCTGCTTGGTCGCCTCGTAGCGTTTGGCGGGGCTCTTGCTAAAGCCGGTCAGAAATCCGCCGCCCATGATTTCGTTGCGCGTGCGACGATATGAAATCCACATGAAGAGAATGAAGCCCAACGGCAACAGGATGGCGATGATCCAGAGGATGGCCAGCAGATTGTCGGAGGACGGCTGATATTCGAAGCGGACGCTGTTCTCACTCAGCAGCGTCCTCAGTTCGCCTCGTTCGCGATCCGAATCCGACAGCACGACGCGAAAGTACTCCTCCAGCAGTTTAACCTCGCCCGTCTTCTTGTCCTTCTGCGGCTGGGGCTCGCCCTTTTCATCGAGCTCGGGCGGCGCCGGCGGACGCTTGTTGAACCGGCCCTGGGCCTCGCCCTTGCCGAGTTCGACGCTGGCCACGTTGCCCGCCTCGATCTGCTGTCGGAAGAAATCGTACGTGATCGCCGAACGCCGCGGCCCTTGATTCAGCAGCAGCATCGCTCCCAACACGGCAATTACCAGCAGCAGGACCCACAAATTGGGTCCGCGCAGCAGCGGCCGCGGGCCGGAGGCCTTCGAGTTTTCTTCTTTGGGGCGTTTCTCCATCGACAACCTTTCTTCGCGCTGGCAGGCTTTCGCGCTGCGGGTTACGACGAGCGTGTGCTGATGAAGTATTGTATAGCAGTAGACGAGATCAGCGGAGCCCTCTTTCGCGCAGAAGTTGGTCGGCCCACTGGGCGTCGGGGGCACTCAGCGGCGGCTGCGGCTCGATGCGATAGTCGATATCTTCGCTGTAACGGCCGTTTATATAGGCAGTGTCGATCAGCGTTTGAAGCTGAAGCAGCACATCGTCGTCCGTGCTACGCAGCGGAATCCGAATGGTCGGCAGCGGCTCGCGAAGCGACACGCGATAGACCTCCGCGACACTTTGCCGGTTGCCGCGCACGACACTGATGCGATACGGTTCGCGGCAAGATTTTGGCACGGTTCTTCGTGACACGGCTAACACCCATGAGCCCTCTCGCAGCAGGTCGATTTCCACGAGGTTCACCCCGCCGGTCAGGAACTCCTGCTGTTTCTCGCGGTACTGTTCTTGTCCTTCGTCCTGCGTTTTAGTGGTGAGGGTAAGGAATTCAATGGCCGTAACAACACGATCCCCGGTCTGAGAATCGACAATTTGAATGTAATGGAACGTTTCCGGCTCGCTTTGGCGAGGCACGATGACCGGCTCGGCAACGCTGACTGCGGGCGGCGAAGAGCCGTTGAATTCAGGCGCCGCGTCCGGCCGCTCGATGACACGCACATCGGGCGAGAAGCGGGATCGCGGACCTTCGGTGACGTCGTCCACCTCCACCGCCACATACTCTTCAATGCGGGCACGCAAGCCGGATGGCAATTGCGACTGCAATTGATCGCGAGCGTAAGTCGTCAGGCTGGTGTGCACATCACCCCAGTGCGATTCCAACCAGGGATTCATGCCGGGAAAGGGATTTGCTTTCATCGCAGCCTCACAATCGACAGGGCTCAAACAATCTAGGCCGGTATTGTAGTCCGGCCGGATTACAAATTCGGCCTACCATAAACGCACAAGTTTCGCCGACACCAACTCCATTGTAGTGGAGCACGATTCATTCGACTACGTTGCGGCTCTGTTGCGCTTGGTCATGGCGACACTTCAAGTAGAGCTGCACGTGTTCGTAGCCGAGACCTGCGGGAAGCTGGTCGAGCAGCGGGCGGATGCGGTCGGGTGGTGAATTGCCGATGACTTTCTGCAGCGCCGCGAGTTGTTCGGTCGAGAGTAGCCAGCGGGCGTCGACCGATAGGCCGCTCTCGGCGGCGCGCAGCGCGTGGTCGACGATCACGTCAGCGTCCAGCCGGCGAATCTGAGCACACTCCGAGGCAGTGAACCCGCCGGACAACAATCGCCACGTCCAATAATGGTCGGGCTGAACGCCGTCGGGCGGCGGGACATTCGCTGGCACGGTCGTCGGCACATGCGCCGGAGCGGTCTCGCGACGCGATTCTTCTTTGGATGTCGTTGCCGAAACGGACTTTCCATTTGTCGGCATTTCAGCTTGCGGTTTGGCTGACGGCGCCGCGGATTCTCTCGTGCGCAGCTTGACGAGCAACTCGTCGTGGATCGGCAACCGTGCCTCCAGCGGCGCGCGGCCGCGCATCACTTGCTCGCCGAGCGGCGTCAGCTTGACGATGGGCCGGTAACGCTGCGTCTCGACTTGTTCAAGCAGCCGCAATTCCAACAGCGCGTCGAGCAGCGCCGAGGCCTCATCTTGTTTCAATTCGCTCAACAGTCCGAAGGTGCTCAGCCGGTCCAATTTCATTTTCTTCACCTGCGCCGAACGCGATCCGCAGAGCATCTTGGCGATCAGCAGCTTGCCCGCACGCCCGCGCGTGCGCGCCACGCCGCTGAGAGCGATCTTCACTGCCTCAAGCACCGCTCCGTCTGTCACGCCCGGTGCTGTGGCCGGTCTCCCGACCGAGCCACTTGTGCGAGATTTGGACACCTCCAATGTGTCCGAGCCTTGCCGTTCAAGCGAATCCGTAGGATCATCCGATCCTCGCTGTGCCGATTCGATGAAAGCCGTGATCGGTGTTGTGGCCGGTCTCCCCGGTGTTGTGGCCGGTCTCCCGACCGAGCCACTCGTGCGTAGTTCGGGCTCTTCAAGCGCGTCCGAGACCATGCGGCCGGTCACGTCAGCCGGACCAAGAGCCCCGCGCCGTGCAGAGTCAATGAATTCGGTGATCTGCCGGTCGAGTGCTTCGAGAGGGTCAAGTGTCTTGCTCCGCGCAGGCACAGCACGTGTGGTTGGACCTTGCGCTACGCAATTGTCACAGCACCTGCAGCGCGATTTGGATGGGTCGCCGAAATAGTCCAGAATCTCCAACTGCCGGCAGCGGCGTGAGTTGGCAAACGTCACGACGCGGTCCAGCTTCTCATATTCCGCCGCTTTGCGACGATCCAGCTCGTCAAAATCGATGCCTAAGTGCTCGAACGGCGTGTCGCGTTTCAGCATGTGCACGGCGCGGCCGCGAAAGGGCGGCACGTAATCGAAATGCGGCAAACTCATCAGCTCGCGCAGCGCCCGTACGATGCTGTCGTGAGTCAACTCGGTCATCGCCGCCAATTGCCGCGGATGAAAGTACACGCGCTCCGATCGGCGCTGACCCACAATCTTCTCCATCGCACGCAGTACCTTACGCTGCACCTTCGCCTCTTTGGGCAACAGATCGACCAGCGTCGGCAGATCACTATCGATTCGCACGGCCGCCATGTTTTGCTGCGAATTCAGCCGCTCCAGTGCCCCGCACTTTTCCAGCCATTGCTCGCACGTGCCGATCCCCTCCGCTCCGACCGGCAGCCGCAGCCGCTCCTTCAACTCCTGCAGCGTGACCTCGATCGGATCTTCCTTTTGCTGCCGCAGATAATCGTAAACCGCCGCCACGATCTCGCGCGACGGGTAATTGTTTTCGATGAAGAACTCTTGGATGTAATAGTCCGACGGGCTGAACAGCAACAGGCATCGCGACGGCTGCCCATCGCGGCCCGCGCGGCCGGCCTCTTGATAGTACGCTTCCAAACTGCCCGGCATGTTATAGTGCACTACGAACCGCAAATCGGCTTTGTCGATCCCCATGCCAAAGGCGTTGGTGGCCACGATCATCGAGATCCGGCCGCTCATGAATTCGTCTTGCATGCGCCGCCGCTCGTCGGGCATCAGGCCCGCGTGATACAGGCCAACCGTTCGCTTCTGAGCGGCCGAGAGCATCTCGACCAGTTCCCCGCACCGTTTGCGAGTGGCCGCGTACACGATGCCCGCGCCGGGTGTCTCTTCGAGGAATCCGAGCAGGCTCTGATCCTTCGCGCGGCCGCTGCCGGGCGACTGCACTTCGAAACTCAGATTCGGGCGAGCGAACCCGGTGATGAACACCATCGGCTCGCGCAGATTCAGCAACTGCAACACGTCTTGCCGCACCGTGGGCGTGGCGGTGGCGGTCAGTGCGATGGTTTGCGGATTGCCCAGCCGCTGGCGAAACTGCCCCAGCCGCGCGTAATCGGGACGAAAATCGTGCCCCCATTCGCTGATGCAATGTGCCTCATCCACCGCCAGCAACTGCACGCGCGTGCCGCGCAGCGCTTCCAGAAAATCAGAGTTCCGCAGCCGCTCGGGCGCGATGTACATCAAGTCGAACTGCCCGGCCGCCATCTGCGCCAGCCGCGACCGCTGTTCCGATGGTGGCAGCGAACTATTCACGAACGTGGCCCGCAGCCCCAATTGCTGCAGCGAATCGACTTGGTCCTTCATCAGCGCGATCAGCGGCGAGACCACCAGCGTCACGCCGTCGCGCGCCACCGCGGGCAATTGGTAACACAAACTCTTGCCGCCGCCGGTGGGCATGATGCACAGGCAATCGCGCCCCGCCAACACCGCCGCAATCACCTCGCGCTGTCCCGGCCGAAACGACGACAAGCCGAAACGGTGCAAATGGGCCTGCGGATCCTGTGCAGCAGTTGTAGACATCGTTCTCGCCGAGTGGACCGAGGGAGTAGTGTCGTCGCCAATTCGTCCACGGCGGCATTATAGGGCCGTGCGAAAGTTGAACCAAGCTGGACGGGCAGGCTCATCGTTCGGAGCGCTAGACCTGTACCAACTCGTTCCCGAGCTCCAGCTTGAGAACCAGGTGAAAACCGGGACTTGGCCAGAACCTCCCCAGTAGCAATGACAACCCTCTATGTCATAGCGCGCCAAAGTTCCCTCCAAAAATGGTTGACAGCAACCAGCCACTTGTTAGCATGAGCCGCATGGTCCGATGGTGGCAATATGCGCGGTGCTGGAGCCTTCAAAATGCGTGTGGGATGGCGTGTCAAATTGCTGACTCGGTGCCTTGCAGGCAAACCGGAGGCTTGGGCGGAACTTTGGCTGCTGTACGAAGCAATCGCGGCCAAGCCAATTCGGGCGTTTTTTTGGCGGTTGGGGGCCAGCCCCGAGGAAGCGGACCGTGCGGTGCTGGAGATTTTCGAGACGCTGCACGCCAACGACATGCTCAAATTGCGCACCTGCCGTGCGAGAAACAAGGACCAATTGCAGGCTTGGCTGTACCGCGTGGCGCTGAGCGAAGCCAGCAAGTGGCTCGACCGCGAACGCCGCGGGCGCCGTCGGCAGCGGAAGATAATTCAGCGCGCCCTCAACCCAGACCGCAGCGGCGCCGACGAACTCGACATTCACAACCGCCTGGCTGAGTGCAGCGCCGTCATGTCCCCACGAGATTACGACCGCCTGCTGGTGGCCGCGGGACTGAAACCGCCTGAGAAACCGATCTCCGAGCGAACACGGCAAAACTACATTGCCGGTTTGAT
Source organism: Pirellulaceae bacterium (assembly GCA_041744735.1). GTDB lineage: Bacteria > Planctomycetota > Planctomycetia > Pirellulales > Pirellulaceae > JBGTKH01. The sequence goes on from JBGTKH010000677.1 coordinate 6,975, forward strand.
GGAGAAATACAAGGAATCGTTTTGAGCATTGCTCACCCCCCGCCAGCGACAATTTCGAACATTTTTTCCCGCGGAGCCATTTTTCTTTGCGCGTCGAGTGCGTTTTTTCGGTCCTTATATGTAGAACATCCGCACACGTGCCCACGACCCTTAGCAGCCATGGCGTTGCGCCGAAGTGTTCGCAAACACGTACCACCGCAGCATCACGAAAGAAGGAGTTTCGAGTATGTTGAAGAAGAGAATTGTAAGAAACGCCGTCTTTGGCATTTTTCTGTTAGGTTCGATGACAGTCTTTGCCGCGCCATCCTACTTTTCGGTTTCCTTTCAGCAATGCAAGTTAACGGAAAGTTTTATGGCCAAATACGATTGTCAATACTTTGGTCCCACGCCCTGTTCAAACCTGAATAACCCTACACCCGCGCGAGAATGGGATCCTGAGGACCCCGACACATGGATTCAATACTGCTCGCAAGATAAGGTTGATTTTGAACGGTGTGTTAGCAACCCTGTTTTCACTTGCCAGCAGTGTGAAGATGACGAAGGAGGTGACCATTACTCGGTATGCCCTATTGCCCTGTGCGCACAGGCGCGCTGCTTTGACACGTACGCCGAATGCATTGGCGAGATCAACCTTTTATGTAGAGTCAACAATTACTGCCTCAAATGCACAGGAAGCGGTGGTCCAACAGAGTGAACTCCACAGAATTGGAATGCGTTGACACGGGTTTGTCGTCTGTTTCGACCCGAAGCGTTGAGCGTATTAGCGGTAGGTGCCTATGAGTAATGGGACGTGTTTTTATGTGCTGACTCTGATCGCGACTCCATTGCGTACGCTCGACTTGCTGGCACAATCCCCACAAGTCGAATATGAGGCGTATACGCAATTTGTGGAACAGTGGCGAAGCGACGTGGAGTTCGCCTCGACATTTAAATACTCAGAGGGTCGCTCAGTCTCATTTGATGAGGGCTTGGCGGAACGATTTGTGTCCGGCGAACCGATCCGAACGGCGAAGGGCGTACTTTACAAGAAGGGCCTAACTGTTCGATTTTCGCTGCGCCCCGATTCTGGTAATTGGGGGGACCCGTTTGACGAAATGTCGGACCAACAGGTACAGATTCGCCACATGATTCAGCAGGATAACGTTGGTCATTCGATTTACTTTACGGCGCGTGAACAGCGGCTGCAAGGCACCGCGGCTGCAGGGCCTTTGTCCCAGGGATACATTTCGCCACTCGCGCCGTTTGGCGATTATCGCCATTCCCTAACCGATTTGTATACTGGTAGCGTTACTGCGACCAAGCAAGTTGGGCTCGTCCGACACGATGACAAACTGGTCGAAATCTCTGTTAGCGTAGATATTGGCAAAGAGCGCTGGCAGAAGCGTGTTTCGCTCCAGACGGACATGTCGCCCCCGGCAATTCGAGAAATGGAATTGTTGATTGAGTCGGGGGCTGACGAGCCCGAAAAATGGAACGTTCGACGCGTTGTACGGCTTTCCGATTTTCGGACGTGCGCTGGCGGACCTGTTGCGGCCAAAGTGGTTCGGGTAATTGAGACACGCGCCGGCGAGATTCGAACTACTATTTGGAATTCTGCAGATTTAGGTAGGCAAATGGTCTCGCCGCAGGACTTTACTATGGACGTGCCAGCGGGCGTGAATTTGGCAGGACTTAAGCGCGAAATTGACCTGGGACGGCCCCGACAAATCGAGCTCCGGAAGATATCCCCAGATATCTTAGGAGAGTTGGTGTTTGCGGTTCCCGATGACCGGCCAATCGAAGGCTCCCCATGGTCACTCTTCTATGCCGCCATTGGTCTGGTTATGCTTCTCGTCGTATTTTTCCTTGGCTGGCGGTTCCTTCGGCCAACCCGGACGAAATCAATACGGTGACGTCGATTGGCTCCTCTAGACGATTCTTGTGACGTGAAATGTGGAGAGAGATGAATGCGTTCGCGAATCTCGATAGCGTTGTTCCTCTTATCATGTTGCCCAGGTTGCGCTCAGGAGTCCGACCAGCATCAGCTAATAATAAGTGCGGATGAAACGTCTGATGCTACAACCGTCGTGCTGCGGGAGGCCCCCGTGAACTCAATCATAGATAGCTTTGGCGTGCATGAGGTCCAGGTGCCTTTTGCCGTGACAAACCCTGACCCTATTCACACTATGTCGTTAAGTGTTCATAGGCGAAGTTGTAGCTGCGCAAGAGTCACGTTGGAGTCAGCCACAATTCCGGCGGGTGAATCTGTGCGGGCTGTCGTGACCATACGAATCGCGGGATGCGGGAGTTTTTGCTTACGCGGCATTGGTGACTGATCCGCCTGAATTCCCTATAATTGCGATTGACCGTGATGGAGAAACGAATGTTGAATTCGATGTCGTTGAAACTCGACGCGATGACCTGTTTGGGACGCACATCAACCTGTTGTCGCAGTCGACAGAGATGACCTGCTTTGTTGGGAAGGAGGAGCGCCACAAGTTGGGCTCTTTATACCAACGCGTAACACATTGTTCCGTACTTCTTCGGAATGATGAAATGCTGGCGGCCAACTCGATACGCGGCGGCATGTTGACAGTGGTAGCAAGCGACGGGCGACGCGACGTTCCGCTTTATTCGCAGCGTCGGCAGTTGGTTCAGTCGAGTCCAAATCAGGTTTTCTTTTTTTGCCGTTCTGGGACGTCGCAAAGTTCGGACCAGATTACGCTTCGCAGCAAGTTTCCCTTTGTCGTGACGCGTGTTATAAGTAGCGATGCGCACATTCTAGGCGAGTCGTTGACGCTGACTACGTATCCCGATACGATGCAAGTTGTGCGCGTGCGCCGCGCCACTATTAGCCGAATTCCTGAGACCAAAAAAGTCCATCTGGAATTAGAAGTCTCGATACAAATGGAAAATGGCGAGTCGAAACAGCAGATCGTTGTCCCAGTATACCTTGTTAGAAGTGCGTAAACCGTGCGATACGTCGTCCCAAGCTTAGTTAACAGACCCGCATGCAACGGGATACGTCGCACGTTCATCTCCTTGCTGTGGTCGGGACTTTGGCTCCTTAGTGTACCATTTCAATTGGCTGATGCCGACGACCGTTGGGGGCATTT
>JBGTKH010000678.1:0-9667 GCA_041744735.1 Pirellulaceae bacterium
CAAAGCATCACGAGCGGCAGCGCCGGTATGACGCACCTCCTTGTCCGTCCAGACCTGGCCGGCAGAGCTGTCAAAGGCGGCCTGTACTACGGCGCAAGTGACGAGCATGGTTACGAGTCGGTCGAGAAACAGATGCACATCCACGATTGGTATCCCACCATTCTGCATCTGTTCGATCACGAAAAACAAACCTACCGCCACACCAACCGCGAGACGTGGCTGAGAGAGGTCAGTGGAACGGTCGCCGAGGAAGTGCTTCCGTTAACGGTAGCGTGGTCGTCCACGTCCGCCGTACTCCGTTCGATTGTCGTGCGCGGCTGGATCACCCCATCCACCGCGCTGTACTAACGTTGATTCGTCGCGGCACAGTGATGTCGAGCGTAACCATTGAACGTGAGCCGCAGAAGGGATACCGCGTGAAAATTCAGTGAGTATCATTCATGCTGGATATGGCTTAGTCGCATCCGACACTGCTGCGGTCGCTAAAGTCGCAGGCCTCGTGCCTTTTTTATGGTCATCTCGCCCTTAGCCTCCCGACCATGCCGAAAAAGAAGTCTCCACCCAAGCCACTCGTCTGGTCACAAGCAATGGAAGATTTGTTTCAGAAGCACGTGATCTTGCCGGTGTGGAATCACCCCAAATCGGATTACGACCAGAAATTTGGATACCCGGATGCGTTGATCTTGAACGAGGTGCTGGATAGCGGCCTTGCGGACTTCGCTGTTGGTTGTTCGTCTAAAACCTATGGCGAACTTACCGCGAAGCAACGCTGCCAGCTCTACGGATTCTTCAACATGAAGGGCCACTTTTTCACAGCGCTGTCGAATTTCAGCTCCGCAAAATCGAAACTTCAACGTTGCCTTGACGATGACCACCCAACCGTACTCCTAGACTTTGGCTGTGGCCCCGCCACGGCTGGCCTCGCGTTCTGCGAGTTGTTCCCGGATGCGCCATTGAGGTACTACGGTGTTGATCGCTCGCAAGCAATGTTGGACATGGGCAAAGAACTCCTCACTGCCGCGAGGGAGTTCTCGTTCTTTGAAGAGCCATCCCGGTCCAAGTGGTCAGACAATTTCGAAGCCGTGCGCCTTCCAGAGCACAGAGAGTTTAACCTTGTTGCGAATTTCTCGTATTTCTTCGCGAGCCGCCAACTGTCACAGAAACACATCAGGAAACTGGCGGGGCTAGTTCGCTCACTCGCGGAACGCGACAATACTCACAGGGTGTTGCTGTCGTACACGAACACGACGAACCCGGCGGGCACGAAAAACTACAAATCATTCATCAGCGAACTCGAAGGCGACGAAGACGAATTTGGTTCGGAACCGGAAACGCGAACGATCGAGTTTCGAAAGAAACGAAACGGAAACGCAAAATCGATAACCTTTTCCCGAGAAGTGCTCGTGCTAAAGTAGGTATCATGGAGAGCCAACTGCGACTATTCGGCACCGATGAAGATTTCGGAGCGGTCGCTCAATGCCTGCTCGGAATCCCCGGTCTGGCCTATTATTCGGGTTTCTTAAATTCGACTGAGCAACTGAGGATTTTGAACCAGATTGATGCGTTGCCCTGGCAAGACGACCTGAAGCGACGTGTGCAGCACTACGGATACAAGTATGACTACCGGGCGAGACGCGTTGATCATTCGATGTTTGTTGGAGAGTTGCCGGACTTTTTGGTTCAGGTTGGCAACAAGCTCGTGTTAAACGGGATCTTGTACGAATTGCCCGACCAGGTGATCGTGAACGAGTATTTGCCGGGGCAAGGCATCACTCCTCACGTAGATTGCGAACCTTGCTTCAAAGACACCATCGTTACGATCAGTCTTGGTTCAGTCTATGCGATGGAATTCTATTCCACGAGAACGGATGACGTTTTCTCGTTCGACCTCGAACTCGGAAGTGCGTTGGTGCTCTCTGGCGACGCCCGGTTTCATTGGAAGCATGGAATCAAAGCACGCAAAAACGACAACGACCGTCGAAGAGGCCGTCGAGTTTCGCTGACGTATCGCAATGTGATTGTTCAGCAACGCGGTGAATGATGAGCAATGCGGGCGGTGAGGCACTGTGAGGTAGACTCCAAGAACTGGACTAGCGGCGAGCGGCCTTGGTTGACCACTCTCGAGCACTCGCCGCTCACGCGACGATCTCGAGACTGGGTGCTCCCGACAACTGGTTGCCGGCGTGTGTTGGTCGTAGAATAGATGCACGCGAATCGTTCATTGACGTTGCGGTCTCCGTGCGTGAAACTGGGAGTTAAACGATGAAGGCGACATTGGATCAAGGCGGCCGAGTCGAGTTGCCCGCGGTCGTTCAAGTGGAGCTGGGGGTGAAGCCGGGGGATGAATTGAGCTTCGAGCAGCTTGAAGGCGATTGGGTCATTCGGCCGGTTGCCAAAGCTGACGACTCGAATGATGCGGACGCGGCCGACGACGAGCTGAACTGGCCTGAGTTGGAGTACGAATCTCTGTCACCAAGACGCGTTGGCAAGGCGTCCGTGAAATTCGAGTACCGTGGACCTCTGAAACCGATGCCAATCGAGTTGGATGAGTCATGACCGCATTTTGGTTCTCGATCAACGAACCGACGCTGCATCAAGGCGATTTGCTGCCGGATTGTTTGATTCCGGAATTCACCGAAACGTTCGGAGACGTCATGCAGCACGCCTACGCCAGCGATTTCTGAAACGCCGCGAGGTCTTGGCAGGCGGCGGCTTGCCGCGTCATTTGTGTCAAGTCGTCTTTGTCCTGTACCGACCGAATACGGCTTTCCAACTCGGCGGGAACTTCGCCAAAACGGGTCCTCAAAACTTCGATGATTGCTTCGTGGAGAGTTTTCGATTCCGCTTCCGCAATTCTCTCCGCGAATAGTTCGTCAAACAGTTCGTCGATTAATGGCGATTCGATCATGATCTTCTTACCTCCGAAAATGGCGAACAGGCCAGGGTCATTATAACGCAGACGAGCCAATACCTGAACGACGGCCAGTAGATTTTCCCTTTCTCCGGTCGGCGCTTGCTGGTCGATGGCGTCGCGGCAACGTTGGGCGAGCGCCAGCGGCGGTTCCGCTGACTCCGCTAACATCACCCACGGAATCAGTCCAACGTCGCCGGTTTTCAACAGTTCCTCGGCCGGAACTTTCCACAATTCTACCACGCGCCACTTGATGCTGACGCTTGTCAAACCGCGGCGGCTGTGAAGGCGACGGCCGCTGGAGACACGCTGCTTGCCCTTGGGAGCCAACACCAGCACGATCACTTCGGGCAACACGCCGCGGTCGAGATAGATCAGCATCGCGTCGCGCGTCAACTGCTCTTTGGTGCGCCGATCGGCATACGTGGACACTTCCAACAGAAAATTGTCGTACTCCGTTTCGCCGTGCGAGCGGGCCTGTAACAATCCGTCCGGCAATTGCCGCGGCTGAACAACCTCGGCCTGCGCCGGCCTCCAATCGTCGATGTCGTGGATTTGGGCCAGCCGCAGGATCGAATCGCCGTGGTGCTGAATCAGCCACTTGCTGCTGCGGTCGTACGGATGTCTTTCCGTGCTGGATTGGCTCATCGAGTTGCCTCCAGGCGCGTTGTGTGACGTCACTCAACTCCGAAGCTACTCTACCTGAACCGGACGCATCCAGAAATCCAAGGCTGTACGTCGTATGTTGCCGTATTGAACGGTTTTGAGAAATAGCCTTGGAACAAGCGTTCGGTCTGTCGACTAATTTGCCTGCTGCGCGCATCGACCAGCCCACGCACGGCAACGACGCCCTGCAGCGCGTCTACGAAATCGTCCGCGGCTATCCGGGCGACCGAGACTTGGAACTGATCCTCTGCCTGGACGATGGCAGCCGCGTATTCCTGAAATCGCATCGCGTGCGAGTCGACGTCACCGCCGAAATGCGCACCCGCCTAGAAGACCTGCTAGGCCGCGGCCACCTCCACGTAATCACCGCCCCGCCCGCCCCATCGAAAGCCCCAACAAACGGCGGCCGCCGCAGCGGCGCGTCGCGCGCGGCGGCACCCGCATAACATACATCCTTGTCCGTCCAAAACCGGCCGGCAGAGCTGTCAATGGCGGCCTGTCCTACGGCCCAATCGACGAGCATGGTTGCGAGGCGATCGCGAACAAGATGCCACGCGATGCTTGCGAAATCGAAATGCCTTAAGTATCTTCATTGTAGATACATCGTTACTAGGAGCTTGGCCGATGGCAACAGTACAAATGTGGGGAAACAGTCTGGCGATACGCATTCCGACGGCGCTGGCCGGACAGTTGCACGTGACGGACGGCTCCGCGGTTGATTTGGAATTACGCGACGGGGAACTTGTCATCCGTCCGGTCGATCGACGCACGTTGCGGCTCGCAGACCTGCTGAAAGATTGCAAGCCTTCCCAGTTGCATGGCGAGACGGACTTTGGGGCAGACGTTGGACGCGAGGTCGTCGAGTGAAACGTAAGTCGTACATTCTCGAACGCGGCGATTTGGTCTGGATCACGTTGCATCCGGCCGCAGGCCATGAACAGGCAGGGCGACGTCCGGCGCTGGTGCTGAGTCCGAAAAGCTACAATCGGAAAACCGGTCTCTGCGTTCTCTGCCCGGCGACTCGCCAGAAAAAGGGATACGCCTTTGAAGTGGAAGTCACGAATCCGGACGGGACGATCAGTGTCGTGCTGTCGGATCACCTGCGCAGCGTTGATTGGCGTGCGCGGAAGATTGAATTGATTCATCGCGTTTCGGTCTCCGTTCTGGCGGAGGTGGTGGCACGGGTCGAGGCCTTGATTGTTAATCCGGATGTGTGAGTTTGCCGGCCACGGCAATTCTTTCGCTTGCGCTTCGGGCTTCAATTTTGCGGCGGCTTTCGAGTTGATCCTACGCCTGGACGACGGCAGCCGCGTGTTCCTGAAATCGCATCGGCTGCGCGTAGACGTCTCCGCCGAAATGCGCACCCGCCTAGAAGACCTGCTCGGCCGCGGCCACCTACACGTAATCACCGCCCCGCCCGCCCCATCGAAATCCCCAACAAACGGCGGCCGCCGTAGCGGCGCGTCGCGGGCGGCGGCGCCGGCGTAACGGAAATCCTTGTCCGCCCAGCGACCGCAATTAACTGGCGGCTTGAAGTGGCATCGGCAGTGCGTCGCAATTCACAGTGTTCTTTGGAACGCTTGGCAACGGTCCATCGTGTCGGTGTGTCGGACCGAGGAGCAAGAAAAGGGCGTGCGAGTGCAGATGTGACCGAGCCTAAAGCCGTGTTTCCATCGAGAGGAACATGGCCGCAGCATAATAGTGCCGTTCTCCGGCTAGTTAGTTAGCGGTCGGTCGCCTCGTCCGACGTAGGGTCAACCGTTGCTCTGGTACTGGTTGACCTTGTTGACCAATTCGCGATTATTGCGCCATTGAAGAGACGACTGGTTTCGCTGCGATGATCGTACACCACGTCGACCGGCACTACCGGCGGTTCGTGGCGAGCAAGCTTGGCGAGGAGCGGGAGCGAAGATAGCATGGAGCGAGCCGTTGTCTGCGATTATCAACTGTCGTTTACCGGTCGGACATCTCATCCGACGTTGGATCGACCCGGGTGGCGGTCAGGAGCGATCCGGTTAGTTCGATTATGCCGACTTGACAAGTTGGCGAGCGGTTAGTTTCCGTTCGGTGGTCGTACATTACAATTGGGCCATGCTCCTTTAACTCGAAGAGTGCAAACTTGGCAAGGAGGGGCAGCGTAGACGACATGTTCCCAATCGGCAAAGTGGCATCGGTGTTGGCTTGCATCAATTTCCCTCTCAACGATCAGTCGGTTCATCCGATGTAGGGTCGATCTGCGCCGCTGTCTTTTCCGACCGTGTCACCCAAACCGTTGTCGGAACGTTCAGTCCAATTTTGGCCGTTTCAGAATCGGGGTCGTACCACGGCATTTCGCCGATTGCGACCTGATCGGCGCCGATCGCCAAGCGTGCAAGAAGAGGCACGCATTCGAGGTCGGCGAGCGACGTACCAGTGGCGTCGTTAACGGTCTGTGGGTTCATCGCTGGTTGGATCGATTCTCTGCTCGGTTAGTGTGGTGTGCGTCATGCAAAGCGGTAATGGTTGCGTTGCACTTTTGGTTTCACATGTCTCACTGCCGACATTGTACACGATAATGTCGAAGCCGGGAGAGGGCCGCTGCAAGGTCGCCAATTTGGCGAGAAGCGGCAGACGATTGGAAGTCGCTTGCATTCACAAGTCTCCAATTGACAAGGAATCATCGGTCGTTCGGCTCATCGAGTGTCGGATCAAGATTGGCCCTCGTTGTGAATGAGCCGGTCGCGCGAATCGAGGATTGGTCGACCTCAGCCCAACATTGGCTCGATTCAGTGTATGGATTATACGTTAGCGTTTCCAGGCGGAAACTATCTGCATTTGGAACGTGAGCCAATCGGACAAGTATAGGCAGACCACACATGCTGTCGTTGTCGTCACGGGAGTGAGGGCTGTGCCTTTGTTTTTCGTTCCTCTTCATTGCTGTGGTTCTCGTTTGTTTCGCGTGTTTCTTTGGCGACTTGCTTCTCCAACGCCTGCAGGAAAACGAGCAGGTCATCCACTTTTTGCGTCAAGGCGACTATTTTGCCATCGAGTTGCTTAGCCGCATCGCTGCCATCCGAACGAAGCGTCTCAAGCTGATCACTGAGGGACTCGTGATGCACCTCGCCCTGGTCTTTGAGTTGACGCAACGCGGTCATCAGCTCAGTGATTTTGGCGATAATTTCAGCCCTCTGGGACGCGAGCGACTGGAGGATCACCTGATTCTGATCGCGAATCGCCGCGATGTCCTGACGGATAGTCTGCATTTCGGCATGCACACGCTGCTCTGAATCCCGCATTTCGCGGGAAACATCAACGTTGAGCTGCTGGATGGCATCTGCATTTCGGGAGAATCTTCCGGCAAACGCGATAATGACCGCGACGTAAAGAATGAAGAGGATCGGGATTAACCGCAGACCCCAACGAAATGACGTCTGCGCGAGTATGACGAGATTGACTCGCTGAAGGATTAACTGGTTCGTAGCCGTCGCCGCTGATCGCAGGCGAGCGGCAAGCCGCTGGTAAACGCGACCGCTCGTGTACTCCGCATCGGTTCCCGACAGCGATTGCGTGATCTCCTGGGTAGAGGCGACAACGCTCTCGTCGCGCGTGATTGCTCGTATCGACAATATCAGCGCTCGCAAAAAGTGCGAGGCCACCCAAACGAGGACGAGGAGCGTGACTGCCGTCGCCCAAAAAGGAACCGTCGAATACCAATTATGAACCAGAGTAACCGCCGCCGAGAGCAGTGTGAGGAAAAATGCTGTTGATCCCAGAATGACTTTTGCTTTATCGCGAACAGTGCTCTGTTTTGCCTCGGCATCCTGAACGACCGCCTTGCAATGCTCGAAGAGAAGCTTGCGACCTTCGGCCACAGAAACTGCCTCGAATTCTTGCAGGCCATTGTCGTAGGTCGCATAGTCCCTGTCGAGATCGCGTATGCCGTCTGGCACGCGCCTATGCTTTGAACATGTGCTCTCGCTTGAAAAAATCCAGTCCCCGTCTGCTGGCAGTCGAGACTTCCATCCGAGGAGCCGGCAGACCCAGCACTTAACATTTCTGTCCGGCGACAAGGTGGTCGACGATTGCGGCACTGATGTTGACGCCGGTGGCTGATTCGAGCCAGGCCCATTGGCCGTTGGGGTTGATTTCAAGGAAGACATGTTGGCCTGCTTCATCGAGGACATAGTCGATCGCTCCAAATTCGAGGCGGAGCATCTTCAAGAGTTGCACGCACTTACGCTTTTCTTCGTCTGGCAGCTCGTACGGAGCATGGTCGAGATCCGTGAGATCAACGCACCGCCAATCTGGAATATTCGCCGGAAGGTTTCGCGCGGTGATACGAGTGGCGAAGACGCGGTCGCCAACGACGGTCACCCGAATGTCCGCCGTTTTGGGAACATACTGCTGGTAAATGGACGGCGTGAATTGAATCTCGTCGTCTGCGGATAAATCGTCTTCGGCCAGTCGCGTCGTGTAGATAAATTTCCCCTCGTTGTTGTGATGAAGGAATCCAAGAAACAAGGGCTTGGCGACAATCCCATCCGGGCACGTTCGAAAGAAATCCCGAACCTCCTCAGCTGAATTGCTAATCAAAGTCCTGGGCAGCGTGAAGCCGATTCGATGCGCCTCGTTCAGTTGCACGATCTTATGCTCCGCACGACGAATGGAGTCGGGATTGCTGATCCAGAAACAACTGAGCGAATACCAAAGTCCACGAAGGAAATCGTAGGCTTCGTCCGAAGCGAATTTCCGCACGCCGGGATCAACAATCGCGTCTGCAACGATGGGCGCGACCGGACGGCGATACCAAACGGCGCGGACGCGGCGCCACTCGAGAATCCGTTCCCTGTCAAACCAGCGCAACCGAGGGTGGGAAGTCTCACCAGGTTCGAACCTGACCGACGCACACGCGTTGATTGGAAATTCGTCCGTGTTCAGTCGAGCGAAGGCGAGTCCACGCCGCGTAATTTCGCGAACGACGAAATCCGCGGTTAAATCTTGCTTATTGGTTATGATAAGGATCATCGGATGGGGATGCGTGGGCTCGGTCTGTGGCACTGTCCGTTTGTTAAGTCGATTATAGGTGGTGGAAAGCATCAATGCATGTGGTTGCGCAAATGCTACTGGCAGGCGTCGGAACAGAACTTCTGTCGTTAGCGCCTCGGTCAAGTCCGCTGACGCGTCTTCGAGTGCCGAAACGGCGGTGCGGCTGGTGTCACGGGCCGCGGGGTGTGAAAGCGGGGCGTTTCGTCTGCTTGTCCGTATCCGGCCCATCGAGCAAGAGGTGAGTGCGACTGACCGTGCCAGTGCTTGGAACGCGAGACGGGCGCGGTACCTGCGGACGCTGTACGTGTCGCCGAAGTGAACGCCGATTTCGCCCGCCGTCGGTTCGATGTGTTTCAGGCCAACGATTTCTGAAACGCCGCGAGGTCTCGGCAGGCGGCGGCTTGCCGTGTCATTTGCGTCAACTCGTCCTGGTCCTGAACCAACCGAATACGGTTTTCCAACTCAGCCGGAACTTCACCGAAACGGGTCCTCAAAACCTCGATGATTGCCCCTTGCATTGCCTCTTGCATTCCCTCCTGCATTGCCTCTTTGCGTGCTTTCGATTCCGCTTCCGCAAGTCTCTCCGCGAACAGTTCGTCAAATAGTTCGTCGATTAACGGCGATTCGATCATGATTTTCTTCCCTCCGAGAATGGCGAACACACCGGGATCATTATATCGCAAACGAGCCAAGACCTGAACGACGGCCAGCAAATTTTCCCGTTCGCCGCTCGGCGCGTGTTGGTCGATTGCGTCGCGGCATCGCTGGGCGAGCGTCAGCGGCGGTTCCGCTGAATCCGCTAACATCACCCACGGAATCAGGCCAACGTCGCCTGTCTTCAACAGTTCCTCCGCTGGAACTTGCCACAATTCTACCACGCGCCACTTGATGTTGACGCTCGTCAAACCGCGGCGGCTGCGGAGACGACGGCCGCTGGAGACACGCTGCCTGCCCTTGGGAGCCAACACCAGCACGATCACCTCGGGCAACACGCCGCGGTCGAGATAGATCAGCATCGCGTCGCGAGTCAACTGCTCCTTGGTGCGCCGGTCGGCATACGTATCG
>JBGTKH010000679.1:0-5197 GCA_041744735.1 Pirellulaceae bacterium
TGTTGTCAACCTCGCCGCGGCGCAGCAAGAACACATCCTGCCCGCCTGCGACCGTGGTGTAGACCTCGCTTAACTTGGGACGCGGTGCGGCTGCGGCATTCTCCTGGACGGCGCGAAACACTTTGGCCGAAGCTTCATCAAACGGCGACCACCACTGCACGAGCGATTCTTTCGCCGATTCCGGCAGTTGATTGCCATGCGCGGCGACGATGGCCCGCAGTTCGGCAACATGTTGCGGCGAGCTATCGCCGGCCCAAGTGGCCGGGTTGGCTTCGACGCTCAGCGCCACGCGCAAGCGGCCGATACCCAGATCGCGAAACTTCAGTTCGACCGTCAATTGCGTGCCGCCGGCGAAACCTGCGAGGGGCGTTTCGAATTCTAAAATCGCGGCGTTGTCTTTCTTGGCAGTGGTTCGCACGACCCAGGCGGTGGCCGGCTTGTCATCGACGGCTTGGGCGAGCGGCTGATCCTTATCTTCGAAAGCGACAAAGACCGGTTTAAGTTTCAGCGTCTGCGGAGCCTCCTTTAACTGCGGATCGAGCGGACTGGCGATGACTTTGATTTCGGCGAGTTGAAAGCTGCCATCGCCGTTGAGTCCCGGGCCTCGCTGCGGGAGCGACTTGTCGGTCAGTGCGTCGAGACGCAGCGACTGCACATTCTTTTGATGCGTGCGGAAGGTGAGTCGATACTCTTCTTCACTGGCCACATTGCGGCGCTGGCCGCGCTGCTTAAGCTTGACGCCGGGATTGATCAGCGCATCGTGCGCGATGATCCCGCCCGAGATCAGTTTGAGGTACGAACGCTCGGCTTCCAGCGCCACCGGCTCCAGGGATTGCCAGCGCGTCGCTTCCGGCTGTTTGGCCAACTCCGCTATCTGCCACACCTCAAAGCGCTGCGGCAGCTCTTGCGCTGCAAAGGCTTTGAGCGCGGCGACCAGCGGCTCGTGCTCGGCTTGATGCTTGGCGAGGGCGCGCTCGGTGGCGTCAGGATCGAGGTCGAGCGTGCGTTGACCGTGCGCCGTGCGTGCCAGCGAAGCCGCCAAAGCATAGTAATCTTGATGCGGAATCGGGTCGTACTTATGGTCGTGGCAGCGCACGCAGCCGAGCGTCAGTCCCATCATCGAGCCGCCGATCGTCATCAGCATGTCGTCGAGCTGGTCGTAGCGAATGCGCTCGACGGTCTTGGCGGTGATCTGCCCGGGATAGGGACCGGCCACCAGGAATCCGGTTGCGGCAGCGCCTTCGATGTCGTCGGGCTGCAGCAAATCGCCGGCGAGCTGCATGCGCACAAACTGGTCATAGGGCATGTCGCTGTTGAGCGCCCGAATCACCCAGTCGCGATAGTGATACGCACCAGGGCGAAAGCCGTCGAACTCGTAACCGCCGCTCTCGGCGTACCGCGCCGCATCGAGCCAATGTCGCGCCCAGCGTTCTCCATAAGCAGGACTGGCGAGGAGTTCATCGACCACTTTCTCGAATGCCTGAGGCGAGGCATCGTTCACGAAAGCGGTCGTTTGCTCCGGCGTCGGCGGCAGTCCGACCAGATCGAAGTAGGCGCGGCGAATCAGTTTCTCTTTGCTCGCGGGACCATTGGGCTTCAACCCCTGTGCTTGCTGCGCCTGGCGAATGAATCCATCGATCGGTTTAGCGGCATCGGGAAGGGGAACGTCTTGAATCGGTTGAAACGACCACCACTTCTTCCCTTCTTCGAGATTGATTTCGCGCTTGGGCTTAACGGGAGATTTGCCGCCGCGCGGATCGGGCGCGCCCATGTCAATCCATTTCGCGAAGTCGGCTACCACATCGGCCGGCAACTTGCCGCTGGGAGGCATTTCGACGCCGTCGTATTTCAACGCCTTCAGCAGAAGACTTTCCTCTGACTTGCCCTTAACTAGGACAGCGTCCCCCGATTCACCGCCGGCTGCAATCCCAGCTGCCGAGTCGAGGTACAAAGTGGCCTGCAGCTTTTTGGCATCCCGCGCCGCCACCGAGTGGCAGGTATAGCAGTGCTGCGCGAGTACCGGGCGAATCTTCTGCTCGAAGAATTGCGTCCCTTCGTCGTCTGCAGCCTGGACCGCAGTTGGGAGCACCATCGCCAAAATGATAGCAGCGAATGACTTCATAGGCGGTGAGGGAGGAGGGGAGCATGATCCAGCAGGTTCAGGCGGGAAGCGTCATTGTAACCCAATTGAGCAAATGAATCCAAATTGTTCGGAGGCCTTAGATGCATTGTCGAAGACGCGGTTCACGCCGCCTGGCAGGGGGCTATCGTGGACACGCATGGGCTCGATCTCCGCGGGTGTTTAGCGCCGTTCGGAACGCGACTGTGCGCGCAGGCGAAGAAAAACTCTGCAATATCGCGGAAAGTCGTCCATTCGTGCCCGTCCCAAACACACACTCTCGAGGACGCGCTCAACTTGGTGGCACGCGAAACGCTGTGTGAGTGCTACTTGCCAAACACACGCACGTTCGGCTTTCAGTCGTCCCTAGCCGCTCGCTTCCCCGCAGGAACCAGTCGGTTCACAACCGCGATTGTCTTCATTGCCAGCCCGTACCGCCGCTGCGCCGAATCCTTCGCCTTGGCGACCGCGGGCCTGCTGGGGCTCCAACTCGCTCACGAGGGGATAGAGGGCATCCGACAGATAAATCCAGCACGATGCGATTAACAGCCAATCTTTGCAGCGGGCCGGCACCATCGGGCAGAAGCTCTTTGCGCAGCTCGTCGAGTGCCGGGCGGACGGCAGGCATTCACGCGTTATCGTGCGGCGGGCGAGCCGACGTATGGCCACGTCCCGCCTGCGCCGATCTTGACGGTCTTTGTTGTTGCACCTAGGGTCTCCAAGACCAGCGTCTCAAACGGGACGCCGGTGTAACAAACTTCGCCGAAGTAAGTGAAGACGGACGACTGCTTATTCATGATCATCGGGGCGAGTTTGCCGGCGGTGGTCGTGTAGCTGAAGCCACCGAGTACTTCGGATCTCCCGCCGTTCCGCGTGTCGAGGAGCGTGCCGCCGCGTTCCGTCTTGTAGCCAAGGATCCACACGTCCCCAGCGTCGTTAAGTAAATGGGTGCCCTCGTTCTCGATGTTGAGTTGCCGCGCGAATACGCGCTGGTGATTGAATTCCAACTGATCGCTGGCCACGTCTTCGAGAAAGAGTTTACCCTTGCCTTTGCTCGCGACGCGGGCACCAATGCTGCGGAGGACGAGTGTGCGGTCGGTCGCGTTTTCGATGCCGCCGTTGATGTGAGCGAAGTGTTCAAAGGTGACGGTGTCGGACTCGCCGGCGACGACATGGAAGTTGGGCTTCACCGCTTTGCTGTAATCGACCCAGCCGCCTGCGCCGACGATGCGCCGGACCTTGCCGCTTACCGTCAGGGTTTTAGTGATCGCGTAGCTGCCGGGGAAAAAGATGGTCTGCGCCCCGGAGTCGAGCGCCTTCTGAATGGCAGCTGAAGAGTCGCTAACGCCCGTGGGATCGGCGCCGAAGGCATCGACTACGGCCCATGCCTTGGGATCCTCCGGCGGGAACTCGGGCGTCTCCTCGATCGGTAGCCGCAGTGAAGCGGCTGGCGACGGGAAAGGGCTGGTGATCGGGTGCGAAAAATACTCCGCGACTTTCGGCCCCTCGCTGCCGACCTTGTCTTTGCCGGTGATTCGGTAGGCGGCGGCGAAGTCGGGCGTCGACACGTCTCCCAGCGCGCGGCCGTAGCCCGTGCTGACAATGTCGCGCAGGTGGACGCGGCCGCCGTTGTAGTTGACGATGGCGGGCACGGTCGCCACCCCGTCGCGGCCGGTGAGTTTCGCTTCGATCAGACAAAGCGTGCCGTAGCTGCGCACTGCGGGCACAGCGTTTTCGCTGGTCAACCCGCGGATGCTGATCGACTGTCCCTCGTTGTCGAACCCGAATTCCGTTTGACCCGCCAGCGTAATATGTTCGAATGTCTGGCCGTTCACCGCGTGGGAGGTGGTAATGCCGCGGCGGAACCCTTTGACGCCCACTCGGCGGACCAGAAGTGGCCCGTTCATGTCGCGATGTCCAAGGTCGAGGCCGGCCGCGCCCTGACCGTCCTCCGAGACGAACTCGCAGTTGCGGACAGCGCCGTAGTTGTTGGAATAGAACTGCAGCCCGATCGCGCCGGGGTTTTTCTTGCCGACGTTGAAGGTCAGACCCTGAACGTGGTTATGGAACCAGTCGGCGGAGCCGAACCCGCCGCACCACATAATTGCCCGCGGCCTGGCAGGGTCGGTGAACGTCGCGTCCTTCAACCGAATAACGCACTTCGACGCCGACTGCCCCTGCAACGTGGTGAAGCCCCAGTTGTCGCGACCGTTCCACTTCTTGGGCCAGGTCAGCGTGTCACTGATGAGGTACGTTCCAGGTGGGAAGTAGAGGATACGGTGCTGCCCGGCGTTCTCATTGATGGCCAATTGCAGGGCAGCTGTATCGTCGGTAACGCCGTCCCCCTTGGCGCTGTAGGGTGGCC
Organism: Pirellulaceae bacterium; assembly: GCA_041744735.1. Classification (GTDB taxonomy): domain Bacteria; phylum Planctomycetota; class Planctomycetia; order Pirellulales; family Pirellulaceae; genus JBGTKH01. The sequence continues at coordinate 4,485 of JBGTKH010000679.1, forward strand.
GGGTGACGTAAACGACGTTTGGGTGGTCGGGATAGGTCACCTCCACTTCGGCGGCTCCGGCACCGCAACAACCGAGCAGGAACATCGTTCCGACAAGCCAGGATGAGTTAAGATTCACGCGCTGCTCCCATATGGATTCGGCTCTCTAGGTCAATTGTAGGAAGGCGTCGAGATGAGGCCCAACGAACAGGTACCCGCCACGCTGTGCGGCAAAGTTAAGATAGGCGATTCTTTAACTTTCAGCGTTCCATCGTCCTGAGAAGCTGCTTGAAGCCTTTCAGCAGTCGGCTCTGGAATCGGTACGGATTGGAAACGATCACGATCTTCGCCGAAGTTGTTCTAGTTCCATCTCAGCTGCCTGAAGAGCGATTCGTTAGACGCATGGATCGTATACGGAAAATGCATTGGATGCATACACTTCCATCCCCAATGATCGAGGCGTTCAGTATTGACGAGCAGATATGCTTCTTCAGGAGTCGAATTCCAGCCCCAATCCAGAGGAGAGGTCGTGACCACAACAACTCACTTTGCTCGCGTTCTGACGAGCTGCGCGATGCTGTGCCTCGGCACGTCAGCGTTCGCCCAGAATCGCCCCGCACCCGCGGGAGACCAGAAGCCGCCAGTCACAAAACCGCTCTCGGAAAAAAACGGGGACATCAGCAAATGCCCGGTGATGTCTGGAGCGGCTGGAGACCAACGACACACGGCGGCGG
>JBGTKH010000680.1:0-4319 GCA_041744735.1 Pirellulaceae bacterium
GACCAGGCTGTCCAGTGCTTTGTACGGCACCGATTCGCGTTCGTAGCAGCGTCCGGCGAGCACAACGGCGTGCTCCTGCCCGGACAGAGCTTCGACAAAGCGGCCCAGCAGCGCGGACTTGCCCACGCCCGAACGGCCGTGCACTCGGACGACGGTCGTTTGTCCCTGCTTCGTCGCGGCGAAGGCAGCGGCGAGCGCCGCGAAATGCGGCTCGCGACCCACAAACGGTACTTCACGGGACGAGGACGCGGACAGGGTTTGCTCAGTCGATCCGCCTTCGGCCCGTGTCACACCGATCTGTTGCAGAATCTCTGCGCCCGAGGGCCGTTGTTCCGACTGGATGCGCAGCAACGACATGCATAACAGATTCAAGTCTTCGGGCACGTCAGCCACAAGCGACGACGGCGCGGGCGGTTTTTGTTTCTGTTTGGCCCGGACGATCTGCTCTGCGTCGCCGGAAAACGGGCAGCGGCCGGTCAACGCCACATACAGCATCACGCCGACGCTGTACCAATCGCTGGCCTCCGACAGCGGATGGCCGGCCGCTTGCTCGGGCGACATGTAGTCGATCGTGCCCACCGGTTGCTCGTCGGTGAAGTGCTGTCGGCTCTCGCGATCAAGTTCCGCAACCAGACCGAAATCCAACAGTACGACCCGCCCCTGCCGCGTGACCAGCACGTTCGATGGTTTGATATCGCGATGCAATTTACGGGCGTCGTGCAATGCTTGGAGGCCCGCCGCAAGCTGAGCCAGCACGGACCGCAACCGGCTGACTTGCGGAGCGGACAATGTCCGACCCAACAGCATGTTGCCGCCGACCGCACGCAGCGAATTGGTGAGTAGATTGGTCGCCGCGTCGTACGTGGCTGTCTCGGCATACGCGAGATTGGGGTCAGCGCGAATGTGCGACAGAAAATCCTGGCCCTCGATCAATTCCATCGTAAAGAACCAGCGATCTTGGGCCGTAAGCAGTTCGTGCAGCCGGACCAGGTTCGGATGCGACAAGTCCGACAGCGCGCGGAATTCCTGTTTGAAACGATACAGGGCCGTGGCATCAACGTGCCGCAGCGTTTTCAACGCGACCGCCATGCGCCGCTGCCGGTCGTAAGCTTCATACACAACGCCCATGCCGCCGGCGCCTAGCCGACGTTGAATCTCGAAGCGATCAGTACCACGGAATTCGTCGGTGCCGTCGCTGGTCATGTTTTCCTTGTCGGATGCACGATTCGCCGGAGCGATAAGATCCACGGGACTTTCGCGGAAGGCACGCAGATGTAGCCCCACACGATTAGGGTACCTGTTCGCGCAGCCGATGTCGAGTGTTGCGCGGTTAAACGAATAACGACGGGGACGTCAAACGCACAACTTTGAAACGACCAGCAGCCAACGCCAACTTACGCTATGATGATTGGCGTTGACGTCGCCCGAAACGTGTGTGAGTTCCTCATAAGTGACTCTCGGCCCCGTGCTGCCTAAGCTGCTGCTGTTGTTCATCGTCATTCCGCTGGTCGAGCTGGCGTTGTTGCTGTTGCTGGCCGACTTGACTCGCTGGTGGGTGTCGCTGTTGGTCGTGATCGTAACGGGTGTGGTCGGGTCAACGTTGGCTCATCGGCAGGGTTGGCGAACGTTCCGCCGGATTCAGCAGGAACTGGCTCAAGGCCAAATGCCCACCGATTCGCTGCTCGACGCGCTGCTCATCTTCGGTGCCGGTGCGTTGCTGTTAACGCCCGGCCTGCTGACCGACGCGCTGGGCATCACCTTGCTGCTCCCGCCTTGCCGCCGCTTCTACAAAACGCGAATGGTGCAGTGGTTCAAATCGCGTTTTTCGATTCTCACACCTGCCGGCGAGATGCACTCGCGCCCGCCACAGTCACAAGTCATCGACTCGTACGTGGTGGAATCATCGAGCGAGGAGCAGGCTCGTAACAACGCAGAGGAGCCGAGATCGCAAAGGTGAGGGAAACTTCGCGCTCTTCGTTTCTCTGCATTGCTGTGGTAACCACGCGCTGGATGCTGCATCAAAAAAACGTGTCGTGCAAGTCCAGTCAGTTCTCACTCGGCGTTGGAGAATCTTCCATGAAATCGATGTCGGACAATATGCAAACCGTGGACGCGTCGCATACAGTACCTTCGGTGTGGCCGCGGTGGATCAGCCTGTTGTTGGCAATCGTGCTCGTGAGCGTGGCGGTATGGTACGTGTTCCGGCCCGAATTGCTATTCGTGAACCAGGCGGTAAATGAATCGTTGCCAGTTGCCGCAATGATAGCCGCATCCGGCGGCGCGACGGACCCAGTCTCGCTGGCCAGCGGCGTGTTTCACTCCGTCGCTCATGAAACGAGAGGCGTCTATAATCGAAGACAGGAGCATGACATGAATCGTCGCCAATTATTGAGCCTGCTCGGCGTGGCCGGTATCGGCGCGATGGCCGTCGCGGCCAGCCGCAAATTTCCGGCGGTTGGACCGAGCCCCCAGCGAAAACAGGAGAATGCCACCATGACCGACGAAACCAGCGACCTCGCCACTCCGTTGCCAGAAACCGAAGCCGAATGGAAGAAGATACTCACGCCGCAACAGTTCGACGTACTGCGCCGCAAAGGGACGGAACGTGCCTTTACGGGCAAGTATTGGAATAATAAGAAAGATGGAGTCTACCGTTGTGCCGGCTGCAACCAGACGTTGTTTAGCTCCGCTGACAAGTTTGACTCGGGGACCGGCTGGCCAAGTTACTGGCAGCCGGCCGACGAAGATCACGTGGCGACCAGACCGGATCACGGTCTGTTCATGCGTCGCACGGAAGTACTTTGCAGCCGTTGCGACGGGCACCTTGGCCACGTCTTCAACGACGGCCCGCCGCCGACTGGCCTGCGGTACTGTATCAATTCGGCGGCTTTAAAGTTCGAGGAACAATCGTAACTCCCAGCGGAATTCACAATCATGACCTACGACGCGATCATCATCGGTTCCGGCCAAGCGGGCAATCCGTTGTCGCATGCATTGGCCGATCGCGGCTGGACCGTGGCGCTGATCGAGAAAGAACATCTGGGCGGCACGTGCGTGAACACGGGCTGCACCCCGACCAAGACGATGGTCATGTGTGCGCAGGTCGCCCACTATGCACGCAATGCGTCCAATTGGGGCGATTACCAAATCGTTTATGCCAACTTGATCGACGGCAATCAACTCACGACCGACAATCGGCCTGTCCCTTACGCCTTACACGTTGCTCAAAGGCGCCATCTACATTCACCCGACTCTGGCCGAAGAGTTTTGGACGTTGATGGACAATGTGAAACCGGTCGATTGATTGGCGGCCTTCAATGCCGTAATCTGGTAAAATGACCTTGGCGGCGACAGGTCTCCGCGAATCGGTATGGACAGTCGATTTCAAGGCATTCGGCAAGACATCGTTCACTGAGGTCAGTTATGGTGACATCGCCCTTTCCAGGGATGGACCCGTATCTCGAAATCAACCCCCGATGGGAAGTTTTTCACGGTTGGTTTATTCGAAAGTTAGCCGAACAAAACATGGGGCGGGCTCGTGAGTTGGGCTGCGAGGTCGACGTCGAACGCAGCGTCTACGGCCGCGAACCGACCGGCGAACTGGTGCTGATCGGCGAACCGGATGTGTCGGCCCGGCACGATCCCGAGTCGCTCGTCGGCCTGGGTTCGATGCGCGGGGGAGGTGCCATAGCTTTGGCCGAACCCGAAGCGATTCACGAAGTGGTCCTCGATCCCGACGAAATGGAAGCCTACAAGCAAGAGTACATGGTAGTGCGCGAGACCGGACAGTGGGCGCGCGTCTTGGCCGTCGTCGAGTTGCTCAGCTTTGCGAACAAGCAAGGCACTTACGTGCCAAAGTATCGCGAGAAGCGATCGCGGTTTCTGTCTTCGGCGGCGCACTTTATGGAGATCGACTTCCTGCGCGGCGGCGAGAATCCGTCGCGCGACCTGTTCCCGGAACTGCCCCGCACGCCGTATTTCATCTTCGTGGCTCGCAAGACCGGCATGGGCCGCAACGAGGAAGGCTATCCGTTGCGGCTGCAGGACCCGTTGCCGGTCGTCGGCCTGCCATTGGGTTCCGGCCGTCCGGACCTGCCGCTCGACTTGGCGGCGGCGTTTCGTTCCGCATTCGACCTCAGCTACCGTTCCAATCTGGCGCGTGCCTACCAAGACGAACCAGTCCCGGCCCCGCCGCTCGACGAGCAAGACCAAGCTTGGGTCAAGCAGGTCCTCAAGTCGCATACGCGTTGACGAAGGTTACAGCGCGTGCGCGTTTTGATGTTGCGCACTTTGCCCCACCATGCTCGTCCGCTCGTCCC
>JBGTKH010000681.1:0-6732 GCA_041744735.1 Pirellulaceae bacterium
CAGCTTGAAGCGAGCAAGGTGTTTTGCAAGAACATCATGCGCAGTGCCGACGTCTCCACTGCCGACTATCGCGTCTTCCGCGACGCCAACAGCGCCCGGCGGTACATCAAGGACCGCTTCCCCGAAGAACACAGCGTCTCAATCGTCGTCAAGGCCGACGGCCTCGCGTCGGGCAAAGGGGTGTTCGTCTGCTCGACGCACGATCAGGCGCTCGAAGCGATCGACCGCATCGCGCAGGTGAAAGAGTTCGGCGCCGCTGGCGATCAGCTCGTGATTGAAGAACGCCTCATCGGCCAAGAGGCGAGCATTTTTGCGATCACCGATGGGCGAACGATCGTCACGCTGCCGCCGGCGCAAGACCACAAGCCGGCGTTCGACGGCGACAAAGGCCCGAACACCGGCGGCATGGGTGCGTACTGTCCGACACCGCTGGTGAGCGACGAAATGTTGCGCTGGGTCGACGAGCACGTGCTGGTCCCCACAGTGCACGCGATGAAACGCGCGCGGCAGCCGTTCCGCGGTGTCTTGTACGCGGGCTTGATGGTCACGCACCAAGGGCCGAAGGTATTGGAATACAATGTGCGCTTCGGCGATCCCGAATGCCAGCCGCTGCTGATGCGGTTGAAGTCTGATTTGCTCGACGTGCTAGAGGCGACCGTCGATGGTCGGCTGGACGAAATCGAGCCGCTGGAGTGGGACCCGCGCCCTGCGGTGTGCGTGGTCATGGCCAGCGAAGGCTATCCCGGTCCGTATGAACGCGGCAAGCCAATTCGCGGTTTAGACGAAGCGGCACAGTTGCCCAACGTGAAAGTCTTCCACGCCGGCACAGCTACGGTGGATGGCCAAGTCGTGACCAACGGCGGCCGAGTGCTGGGCGTCACAGCGCTGGGCAGCTCCATCTCCGACGCCAAGCGACAAGCGTACTCGGCGGTCAAGTGCATTCGCTGGCAAGGCGCATGGTGCCGCAAGGACATCTCGGACAAGGCGCTGCTGAAGCCAAAGGAAGACCGCGGAAACAAATAGGCACGCGATGCGTTTTGAGAACAAGGAACCCAATCGATGCTCAGCAGCGCGCCTGTCGAGCGGCTGGTGAATTTGCTCGACCCGGCCGCAAATTTGATTTTCAACATGACGCTGGACGCGGCTGTCCAATGCGTCGGCACGGGGCGGCCTGAGCAAGTGCGGCAGATCGACGGTCAATTTGCGCTCGTTCACAAACAGGGGATCATTATCCGGATGGCACGCTCGATTGGGCGTCCGATGCGGTATTTTCTAGCCAAGCGAACCGCAGGGCCGTGCCTGGTGATCGGCGAGCGCATCGACGAGATTCTGGCCTTCCTGCGAACGGAAGGACTCGCGGATCAATTTCATCCGTCTTACACGCGGATGGTGCCCGCCCACCATATTACCGAATTGTCGTTGGTCGGCTGCCCAGACCCCAATCCGACATACACCCGCTACTTGGCGCCCAAGCGAAACGGGCTTTGTGCGGACATCGACGAAATCGGGCGCGCGTACGTCGGCGCACTGGCCGAAGAGCTTGATCGTTGGCTCGACAAAATTGAATCACGTGCTCCCATCGGCGTCCTCTTTTCCGGAGGCGTCGATAGCGGCGCACTGTTTCTGCTGCTGTATCACTTGTTGCTCCGACGCGGACAAGCACCGGCGCGACTTAAGGCGTTCACGCTCGCCGTCGAGGGACGCGGGACGGATGTGGCGCAGGCACAGCAATTTCTCGATGAGCTAAACCTGGGAATGTTTTTGGAAACGATCGAGGTTGGGCAGCAGGAACTAGACGTTGCCGGCGCGATTCGCGTGATTGAAGATTATAAGCCCCTCGATGTCCAGTCGGCAACGATGGCCTTGGCATTGTGCCGGGGCATTCGCCGGCGCTACGCGGACTGGAAATATCTGGTCGACGGCGATGGCGGCGACGAAAACCTGAAAGACTATGCGATCGAAGAGAATCCCGAGCTGACGATTCGCAGCGTCCTGAATAACTCCATGCTTTACCATGAAGGCTGGGGGATTGACGCGGTCAAACACTCGTTGACGTATTCCGGCGGGCAAAGTCGCGGGCACGTGCGCACCTATGCGCCAGCTCGGCAATGCGGCTTTGTGGGGTTCAGTCCCTACGCACTGCCCAATGTGATCGAGGTTGCCGAGAGCATCCCGTTTGTGGAACTCACGAAGTGGGACCACCAGCGGTTGTACGCGCTGAAGGGTGAAGTGGTTCGCCGCGGCATCGAGGCAATCACTGGGCTGACGATGCCGGTATTTCAAAAGCGCCGCTTTCAACGTGGTGCCATCGACGAAGATTCGTTTGGCGATATCTTTCCGGCGGAAGAGACAGCGTATCGCAAAATCCTGGCAGGCTTCCATGAATGACGTCGCGCTGCAAACCGTCGCGAAAATCGATCTGGCGCGTGCGCCGAAGAATGACGTCTCCGTGGATCGCTCGTACGCCTTTTTCGTCGAGGCGGAGCACACGGCCGACGGAGTCGTCGAAAATGTGGCCACAATTTTTTTAGCGAACCGAGAGTGCCCGTATCGTTGCCTGATGTGCGACTTATGGCGGAACACGACAGATGTGTCTGTTCCCAGGGGAGCGATTCCGCGGCAAATCGATTACGCACTCGACCGGCTCCCGCCCGCTCAGCACGTAAAACTCTACAACAGCGGAAATTTTTTCGACGCAAAGGCGATACCGCGAGCCGATTTTCCGCCGATCGCCCGTCGCGTGGGCAGTTTCAAGACTGTCATCGTCGAGAATCATCCGAATCTCTGCCGCGGCCAGTGTCTCGACTTTCGCGATCTATTGCCGACAAAATTGGAAATTGCGATGGGGTTGGAAACAGTGCATCCGAAGGTTCTCCCAGCGCTCGGCAAGCGCATGACGCTGGCCGATTTTGAACGCGCGACGCAATTTCTGACGCGGCACGAAATCGCTGTCCGTGCGTTCATTCTGCTGCCGGCGCCATTTCTGGACGACGACGAAGGGACCGCGTGGGCGATTCGCTCGATGGAATTCGCGTTTGCGGCCGGCGTTAACTGTTGTAGTCTCATTCCAACCCGCGCCGACAGCGGCGTCATGCGGCGGCTCTCGGACCAAGGCTTGTTGCATCCGGCCCGCTTGGCGTCATTAGAAGTGGCGCAGGAAGCTGGTCTGCAATTGCGCCGCGGACGAGTCTTTGTGGACCTTTGGGACGTCGAGCGATTGGCGTCGTGTCAGCAGTGCGGAGCATGGCGGATTGCCAGGCTGCGGAATATGAATCTTACTCAAAAAGTCCCGCCCGCGATCTCGTGTAACTGTGGCGCCGGATGATTCAACTGGATGCGGACATTGCGATTCTTGGTTCGGGTTTCGCCGGCAGCATCACCGCGCTGCTCTGCGAGCGCATCGGCCGCTCGGTGGTGTTGATTGATCGGCAGAGCCATCCCCGGTTTGCGATCGGCGAATCGTCAACGCCGATTGCCGATTTCGTACTGCGTGACTTGGCGCACAAGTACGACCTGCTGCGACTCGCACCGCTGTCGAGTTACGGCACGTGGCAAGAAGCCTATCCAGAAATCGGATGCGGTCTGAAACGCGGCTTCAGCTATTTTCGGCACGAACCGAACGAGCCGTTTACGCCAGCCAAGCGACATCGCAATGAATTGCTGGTCGCCGCCAGCAGCGACGACTATCATGCCGACACGCACTGGCTGCGTGCTGACGTCGACGGTTTCTTGGCCAAGGAAGTGCAGGATTCCAGAGTGCCGTTCCTCGATCACACGCAGGTAACGCCGTCCAGTGACGGGGTGGTCTGGCGTCTTGCCGGTCATCGCAATGAGGAACCAGTCTACATTAGCGCTCGCTTCGTCATTGATGCGACGGGGGCGACTGGACCAATCCTCAAGGCCTTGGCAATTCCCTGGCAAACGACGTCGCTCCTCACGAACTCGCGCGCCATTTATGGACACTTTTCTGGCGTCCGTCCTTGGCGCGAACTTTTGGCGGTTGCCGGTGAAAATCTCGACGAGCATCCATTTCGCTGCGATCGTTCGGCCCTGCATCAGATTGTTGACGAGGGTTGGATGTGGCAGTTGCGATTCAACAACGGCATCACGAGTGCGGGCGTGGTGTTTGACGCGACGACGAGCGAGGCCACGCTGCTTCCCGCGGAACGACGGTGGAACGATTGGTTGCAGAGTTACCCTTCGCTGTCAAAGCAGTTTGCGAACGCGCGGCTCGAAACACCCGCCACGGGATTGCAGAGCACTGGGAGAATGCAGCGGCTGGCCGCGAGGTTCGTTGGACGAAATTGGGCCTTGCTGCCGCACACGGCCGGTTTCATCGACCCGCTGCACAGTACCGGTATCGCGCACAGCCTGTGCGGTGTTGAGCGGCTGGTTTCTCTCCTCGAGTGTCACTGGCAGGCCGACTCGCTCGATAAACAGTTACAACAGTACGAGCGAACTCTACGAAACGAGTTCGCACTGATCGACAAGCTGGTGTGCGGCTGTTATCGGTCGCGGCAGTTGTTTCCGGCCTTTGTCGCTTGGACGATGCTGTACTTTGCTGCGGCGACGACGTATGAACAACGCCGCGCACAAAACGACATCTTGCCTGGCGCGGCGTTCTTGTGCGCGGACGACTCGGCTTTGACCTCTACCGTCGATCGATTGTGGGCGCGTTTGCACAACTTGCTCGCCGGTCCAGCCAGCGAACAAGAAATTGAACAATTCGAGCAAGACCTGGCCGCCGCAATCCGGCCCTTCAACACCGCCGGGCTCTGTGATCCGCGAGCCAACAACTTGTATCGCTACACGGCCGCACCGCGGGCGCGTCGCCGCCCGATTCAAGGCAATTGCTCAGCGTTGCAGCGTCAGGGCTCCTCATCGCTTAGCAAGTCTTCGCCATAGCCCGGCGGAAAGGGATTGGCGATGTCTTCGTAGCCCGTATCGCTCGGTTTGGCGATATCGGCGGGCGGCGTACTCTCGTCGTCGGTTGAAGACGATTCAGTGACTGCGTCGAACGTCGTCTCTGCCTGCAAGTCTTCCAGCGAGAATTCGCCGAATTGCTTGAGCCACCATTGCACTTCTTCCTCCGAAAGCGGCGCTCGCGGCTTGGCGTCGGCTGGGGCGCTGGACCGTTCACCGGCTCGACGTTGCCGCACGACCTCGGCATACCACACTTCGCTATCGATCGCGATCGCTTTGCGACGCCGGGCGGCGCGTTGAAGGCGATGGTCGCTGGAGACGACGGTCAGGCGTCGCGGTGCAGCATCGGCCCGAATCAACTCTTCGATCAAGTCATCCGCGTCCTCATACTCGGCGGCGAATTTCACCGTCAGCCCTTGATACTTGATTGTCCACGGCAAACCGGGCGGGGCGTTCTTCGCGTCAAACACAATCGTCGTGTACTCGCGCTCGCCCGGATCGATGGCCTCAGCCAGAAAGTGCAGCAGCGCGTATCGCGATCTTTCAAGCGTCGCCGGCCCGCGCCCGTGTCCAAACAGGCCCGTCACGTTTAGCAAATTGTATCCGTCGATCAGCAAAGCCATGACATGGTTGTCCCCGCCGATAACTCACCATCCCACGGCATCGCGCGAGGAGTCTTCCCAAGCCTGGGGCATCCAGCGGTCCTGATGCCGATCGATCATTGCAAGCGCCTCACGTCTTCCGAGGTGACGTGGTAAATGTAAATCGAATAGCCGGCTCTTGCCACCGGCCCGAAGCGCATGAAGTAGGTGAACTGGCCTTGGTGTGCGCTGAACGTGTTCCCCGCACCATCGGGGATGGCGTAGGGAAATCCCTGCAGCAAGTTGACGTCGATCGCATACCAGCCCGGCTGGAGCGCCGGCGCATTCAGTCCGTCGCCTTCGCTGGCCACAACCCCGGCGGGCGGCAACGTGAATTCAATCCCCACGTCCCGCGGATCGAATGCCGCGTGAACCGCTAAATACAGTGGACGCGCTTCGGGATGCCGGTCGAGCCAGCGCTTCAAATACAGCAGGTCTTGCCCCCACGAGATGTTGCTACTCAGCAAGTGCTCGTGGCCGTGCCGCGGGCCGCCCGCCAGTTCGTTGAAGTAGGACAAGCTGTGCGGATAGACGCACAAGCTGCTGGCCACGGACCAAAGCAGCGCGCCCGCAGTTACAGTCGCGATTCTCCACTGCTTCCTGTCTACACAGCATGCCACACGGCTGGCCCACACAATCGCCGCTTGCGGCACCGACTAAGCTCTTGCTCTTAAACGAGAACTGCCCCAGCCTGGTGAGACTTCCCTCAAAACCGTAGCCCAAGTTGAGCACGTACAACCCAAGCACTGCAATTGTCAACAGTTGTGCTGCTTGATTTCTCCACGCGCTTACGCCTCGCGCCGGCGACAACACGCGCCACAAGATCCACATGAGTGGCCACAGGAGAAAGAAGATAATGAACGTCGTTTTGCATAGCTCGGCCAATCCCAGCAGCAGCCCGGCCATGAATGCCTGACTCCAACCAGGTTGTCGCAGCCAATGCCAAAAACCATACAGAGCCGCGGCGCCCAGTGCCGCCGCGCCTGTGTCGGGAGTAATCATTTGCGCGTGCGCCAGGATGTTGGGGCAGAAGCACCACAACCCGAGCGCCGTCAGACCGGCCGCGTCGCCGTACAAGTCGCGCGCCCAGAAAAAGCAAACCATGCCGCCCAGAACGCTGAACGGGATGCAAGCCCAGCGGGCGAGGGTGAAGTACCAGAAGGACTTC
>JBGTKH010000682.1:0-8241 GCA_041744735.1 Pirellulaceae bacterium
GGCACGCAGTGCCGCGTCGTTAGGCACGGCTAAAGCGCCGTACAGCCACGTCGCAAACGCCGCCGGGTCATCGGGATTCTTCTCCAGCGCCGACAGAGCGCTGTTGATCGCTGGACGCGATAGAGCGGTGGCTGCTGAGGCCAAAGCGATTAGCTCGGGCTCGTCTGACAGCAAACGCGCGGCTTGGTTCATGGTCCACAGCGAACGCAGTGCGAGCGCCGCGCCGTTGCCTTTCAGTATTTCGGCCGTATGGGGGCTATTCCAAGCGATTTGCAGTTCCGTCAGCGCTTCCTCATCGAGTTGACCGGCCAACGCACTGGACAGCAGCCGCCAACTAAAGGCGTCGTGGACGGCCGCGATTTGCAAACGCTCGCGCAGCGCGAGCAGCTTCGCAGCGTCGGCCTGCCGCTCGGCGTATCGCCCTTTGGTCTTCTCGTACAGCTTGGCCAACTCGCCACGCGGCTTGAACTTCGCGCCGGACAAATCGGCCAGCAGCTTCGCAGCCGCGGCATGCATATCCGCGTTGCCGATTAGCAGCAGTTGGCCGGGCGCCAGCCAGACCACCGCTTGTTGGTCGTTGACGTTCAGTGCGGCACGAACGGCCGAGCGGAACTGGTCGGCTTCCTTCAGCGCCGCTTCGACGGCCTTGTTGTAGTCGTTCAGCTTGCTGAGTTCTTCGGTCGACGGCAGCGCGATCAGCGATACGTTGTAGGCCCATGCCGAGACACCGTCGCCACGGCGGTCCGTGCTCGCAACGATTGAACCTTTGTCAAGGTGCCAGTTCATCCGCGCCGGCTGCAAGAGCCAGTCGAGCGCTTGAGCAACGGTGGCGCCGCGCAGGTCGAGATCCGTCACGCGCACGTCTCTTTGAACGAGAAGTGTCGCCGCGTCCTGCACGCTGCCGGGAACCAGTGTGACGCTGATGCCCGCGGCCTCGGCAATTTCACGGAGCGACTGCTCGATCGACTTGTCGCGGATCACGAGGTCCAGCTTCTTGCCCAACTCGGGCATTTGCTTCGTCCAAGCGGCGACTTGCTCGCCGTGGATTTCTTCCAGCGCTGCCAGACTCTCGGCCGCCGTTTGGCCGTCGCTTTCACCGAAATTCGTGGCGGCATAATCCAGGAAGTAAGCACGCAACAGCGCAGCGCGGGCCGCCGCCAGATCGTTCTTGCCTCGTAAATCGTGCGCCGACTTGAGCGCATCCTGCGCCGCCTTGACCAGCGACTCAGCAGCAGGAGCGATCGCTGCGGCCGTGTAATCCCAATCGCCCCCTGCGACGTCCTTGCTCTTTTCTTCCACATACTTCAGTGCCTGTTCTCGGTTGGCAAGACCGCGCGTCGAAAGCCCAAGTCCATAAGCTTCGGTCGCTGCGTGCGCTCCCCCGCCGCGCTGGAATATCGGGGCGATTCCACGGCCACCGAATCCGCTGCCACCAAATCCGCCGCCGGCCGGTGATGCGGACAGCCGCTCGAATCCCTTTCTTTTGTAGCTTTCCGAAGGAGCAGGACGCGACGCGGGCATTGGTGCCGCAGGCGACGCCAATCCCGGCAGCTTGCCGGCAATCGCCCCGTTGGTCGAGGTCCCCAATTGGCGCCGCGCCGGCAACGGATTGGCAAACCGCGAGAGAGTTGTCGAATTCACCGACAGCCTATCCACCGATTGCAGCATGTTCTGCCCGTTAAACAACGTCAGCGGAATGCCGTCGCGAACATTGTCGATATCGAATTCTGAACCGAAGAAGCCTTCCCAGCGCGTGCCTTCGGGAAGCGGCACGGGGACCAGCATGCGGCGCGGCGGGCGGGCCGGCGCGTCGAGCTGCTTGGCTTGCTGCTCATCAACCGCCACGAAGCTGGTGTATTGGCTCATCAGCCGGTAGTCCAGCGCCAGCGCGGTGACCTCTTCCTCGACGGCCGGCGAACCGGCGTAATAGGTTTGCTGCATCAAGTCTTCGATCTTCTGTCGCGCCCACACTTTCGCCAGCACGTCGTGCGCGGGTTGCTTGTCGGGCAGGCTGACAGTCAGCGGCCAGTTTACGTCTTCACCTTCTACGTTGCCGCGGATCGTGATCTTCTGATCGCCACCGCCCGCGTAACGCCCGAACAGGATCACCGGCCGCCCGGCCCACAGTTCGGGAATCTTGGCGGGGAACGTTTCGGCGACTTGCAAACCGCCCCAGTCGATCTTGATCTTCGCAAGCTGTGCCCGCTGAATGCGAGTCATCACTTCTTGCGTGAGCGCGACGGTGTCGTCCTGCAAGCCCAGCATCTTCCCCATGCCGCCGCCTTGCCGAGCGACGCCGTCCACCAGGAACATGTTGGGCGAGCTGCCGATGCCGATGCACCAAAAGCGAATCTGGTCGCCGCAGTTCTTCCCCACGTGCTCGATGATCTCCGCTTCGTTGCCGATGTAGCCGTCGGTGAGCATGACGACGATGCGAAGCCGCTCTTTGTCGATCGGCTCATCGATCGCCAACTTCACGCCCTTGAGCATCTCGGTCCCGCCGCCGCCCTGTAACGCCGCGGTGAAATTCAACGCCCGTTTGATGCTCGCGTCATTGACCGACACGGGATTTTCAAACAGCTTGTTCGCTTGACTTGCGAAAGTGATGACTTGCACCGTGTCTTTGTCGCGGCACAGCCTCAGCATGTTCTGCATGGCGTCGATCACTTTGGCCGTGGGCTGGCCAGACATCGAGCCGGAGACGTCCACCAAGAACACAATCTCGCGCGGCGGGCTCTTCTCGAGCCGCTCGTCTTGTTGCGGCTGAATCATGAGCATGAAGTAGCCGTGGCCCAGACGGCGAACGTCGGGCGTGTGGCTGGGGCTTTCAGCCCCAGGCACTCCTGCCGTGTGAGCCAGCACCGCCATCGCCGGCTTCTCGCCTACAACGTCATAGCGCAGCACGAAATCTTTGTTTGGCAGCGAATCCGCGGGTGAAAGTCGCACATGGGCTTTCGCGTCGCCGGACTTAGCCATTTCGACCTGATGATTGGAGACTTTCAAATCCTGGATGGGAACGCCGGCGTCCAGGTTGAGTGACAGAGAAATGTCATGCCCGTTGCGGAAACCGGGCTTGAGCACGGGCGGGCTGATGCGCGACGCATCGGGCACGCGCGTCGTGTTTGGCGCGGGCGGCGAAACTTTTCCTTGTAACTCCCCGGGCGTCGGCGCGGGCGATGCAGTTGGCGACCCCGGGTTGTACCGCGGCCCAACGACCATCGGGAAATGAAACTCGTACGTTCCCATGTCGTACTTCAGCACGTCAACGTACGAAATCTCGATCCGCACCTCTTGCCCCGGCTCGATGTTGCCTACCGATTGCGTGAAGATATTGGGGCGTTCCTGTTCGAGCAGTGCGGCCGTCTGCCCGGCCAGCAGCGCCTGTTCATAAATCTGCCGTGCCTCGGCGCGCCGTTTGATCACGCCCACAATCTTTCGCTCGCCGATGACCATTGTCATGTCGTCCACCGCGGCTTCGTGCGGCAGCGGGAAAACGTAGACGGCTTCGATCTTCTCTTTGGTCGGGTTGTGGAACGTCTGCGTGACTTTGACGCGGGCGATGAAACCGGAAACGTCGGCCGTTACATCGGTGTGCTTCAACGGGCATTCGACGATCGTGGCGTCGTCCTTCACAATCCGCAGAGCGCCCTGCGTGACATCCTTCTCGAGCGCCGCTGCCTTGTCTTCGGGCGTGACCTCTTTGGCCGTCGCCGTGCCGATTAGCGTCGTGAGAAGCAGTAGCAGCGGACAGCAAACGACAGCGATAAAACCATTGCGGCGGGTCATGACAACACTCCTTGTGAATGAGCTGGTGATTTGCATTTCGGAGTGCGGTGACTCGTCACCGCTTTAGGAGTTTTGGACTACCAAAGCGGCGAGGAATCGCCACATCACAATATAGACGAACGGCGCCGGTGGCTGGTTCTGCTGGGCTGACGATCACGATCATGGCAACTCCTGAACCGTGATGTCCGGGAAGTTTGCCAACTGGTTGTCGTTGGTCAGGTACACATCGCAGCCGGATTCGATGGCCGCTGCGAGATGGAGGGCATCCGCGAGTCCGTACCGCTTTGGCTGAGCGGGCGGGGTCGCCCGGGTACGTGTGGCCGCCCCGGATAGCGCTGGCGCGATCGTGCATTGCAGCAGTGAGGCTGACCGTACACAGATTCGGCCCGTGAAAGAAGCGGAAATAGTCCGATAGCCTCTGGCCGCCACCCGGACCGAAAACGGGAACCAAACATTCGGTGCGGGTCAAATCGCTGATCGCAAAACGATGGCCGGCCTGTTCGAGCTTGGTCAGATGGTTCAACGCCCGTTGCTGGTCGGCAGGGCTGCCCTCGACGGCGTAGATGACGACCACAGTGTCCAGATAGTACAGCACTCACGGCCCTCCTAGCGAAACTCCGCGACGCGCGTTATCCAGTTCCCGGTCTCGCTCGGCGTCTTCAGCCTGGCGCGCATCGTCTTCGACGCGCAAATCCGCGGCCGAACGGCCGGGGAAGCCGCGGGAGCGCTGCTCGGCTGCGATTTCCCGGATCACGTCCGCCAGGCCGCGCTGTGGATCAGCCGGCGCCGCGGCACGGATCGTCACTCGCACGGGGCCGGGCGGCAAACGTGATTGATGCGTGAGTTGCAGGAGACCACTCGCATCCAGCATGGCGTCAATTGTCTCTTCGGAAACATTCATCGCAAACTCTCCTTCGTCCCATCGTAGCCGGAATGGCATGCATTGTCGACGCACGCAGATCGTCGTGGACGATGATCGGAACATCAAGACGGCGTGACGATCCTTTACGGTTTCACTCCGCCAACTACATCGGACACAAGCCTGAACCTCTCGCCGACGAGCGGCGAGGATCGGACCGAACGCCTGGTTCCAATCTCGAATGGTGCCGCGGCCGGCTCGCCAGCCGTGCCGCGACGAGCGTCGCAGCGTGTACGAACTCTTTCCCGGTTCCACATGCCGAGTACTCGACCATCGACGTCGTCTCGCCGATCCGCACTGTTTCTCCGCAGACTCCGAAACAGTGGCACGTCAATCGAGTCGCCGAACAGGGCCATCCTGCCATGTCACGCGGAATATCCCAAATTCCCAAAGCGGCGACGAGTCACCGCACTCCGAAACTATCTTCGCACTACTTGATCCAATACACTTGTCCGCGCAGTTTAATTAGCAGTTCATCGCCCGCTTGCTGGCGGGCGAGCACGGCGTTTTCCGTGGCGGTGTTAGCGGCAGTTAGTTTGAAGTAGGCTTCGCTGAACCGCTCGATCGTCTCGATCTTGTCTTCATCCTTTGCGAGATCGACGTCTTTGGCGTTGGCAGCGATCCACAACTTGCCGCGCTTGTACAGCGTTTCGTTACCGATGATTTGCACCGAATCGGCCAGGACCTCTTGATCTTTGTCGATGTTGCGGAACACGACGCCGCCCGCGTTGCCTGCGCCGGGCTCGCCCGGTTTGCCATCGGGGCTAGGTAAGCCACCGCCGCCGCCGAAACCGCCGGCCTGAGGAGCGGTGGCGGCCTCTTTCAACTGACGCTTTTCCGCGCGCTGAGCGAACCCGGCTTTGCCCTCGGCCTCGTCCAGCCGCAGCAGCAATTCGCGAGCGCGGTCCGCACCGCGGCGCGTATCGGCCAAGTCGGCCGGGGCCGCTTGATCGTCGGCCAGGAACGACGTGTACGGCGTGAGAATTCCGTACTTGGTCGACAGAGCCACCAGTTCGTTCACCAGTTCATCGTTGCGGCCGTGCAGATCGATCTCGTCGATGATCTCGCCGATCCGCCGCATGGCCCAAATTTTTTCGACGAACGCGTACGATTGGTCGCCACTGACGTTGGTCATCTCCGCGGGAAAGTCGAATTTCTGCGACTTGGCACCGACCGTGCCCGTGATCGTCACCTTGGCCGGTCCCGATTTCTTGTAGCGGCCGGCGATCACCAACTGCTCGCCCTCGAACAGATCGCGCACCTGCCGCGGGTACATGCGGCTGACGGGCGAGCCCTCTTCGACCTGCACTTCGTCGAACTCGAAAGCCACCTCGACGCCGCTCATCACCGGCGAGCTGATCTTGTCGTACAAGCGGGCGACGTGCGTCTCGATGTTCTCGTCGGGCCGCACGAATTCGCTCTGTCCGTAGTTTTCGTCCGACAAGCGATCCAGCAGCCGGCTGTTCAAGTCGTAGCCGACGCCGAAGCTGATGATGCGCGAGTCAAGTTGATTTTTCTGTTTCACGTTTCCGACGATCTTCGATTCGTTCGTCTCACCGGCCGTCGGCAATCCGTCCGTGAGAAACACAATGAAATTCGGGCGCGACTTGTCTTGAATCATCCCCAGCGCCGTGGCCAGCGCCCCGTCGATGTTCGTGCTGCCGCCCGCGTAAATGCCGTCGACGAAACCGAGTGCCGCTTTGCGCGTCTCTTCGTCGTATCGTTGCAGTTCGGGCCGGAACGATTCGACTGTGCTGTCGTATGCCACGACGTTGAACAGGTCACCTTCGCGGAGGTTGTTGAGTACGAACTTCAGCGCGTCGCGCGCCTGTTCAATCTTCTTGCCACTCATGCTGCCGCTGCGGTCGACCACGAAGATGGCGGTCTTCGCCGGACGCTCGGCCGATTCGGGCTTAATTTCCGGGCTGGCCAGCAGCAGAAAGTAGCCATCCTCATTGACGTCGGGCCGGTAGCTGATCACGCTGGCACCCAGCGAACCGGCGGCCGTGTCGTAGAACAAACGAAAGTCGCTCATCGGCACTTGATTCGTGGCTTCATACTTCACAACCGCATGATGCGAATCGGGCCGTGTGATCTCGATCGAATGCGTGGGGCTGTACACGCTCTTGATCTCGGCTGTGCTTTCAATCGTGGCGTTCAGCGAAACCTTCTCCACGGGCTGCGAAGTGTACTTGGCTGTGGAGAGCGGGAACAGGAAGTCGGTAAGCTGCCGGTCCTTGCGCAGCAGTTGGCTGTAACGCAGCGTGACCGTCCGCTCCGCGCCGGGCGGCACCGGAAAGACGCTGGTCTTGAACATCCCCGTGCCGATCCACTCTAACAGCGCCGGATCTTGATTGCGGCGAATGTAACTTTCGTAAATCGAACGGGCCTCTTGAGCCGGCAGCAGCTTGGCTTCGTATTCCTTGCCATCGACCATGAACGTCAGTTGGTCCACCGCACCGTCGTACGGCAATGGAAACACGAACTGCACTTCCATTTGCCGGCTGCCGGTGTTCACGAACGACTGGCTGACCTGAGCGCGGGCCACCTGATCGACCACACGCGCCTGCAGGCTCAGTTCCTTGATCTTGTACGACATCGGCGGCTGTTGCGGCACCGGGCGAAAGATCGGCCGCGGCAACGGCACCGGTTCGGGCGGATTCACCACAATCAACAACCCCTGGCCATACGCGGGCAGCGACAGCAGGACCATCCAAAACCCGAGTGCTAAAGCGGAAAAGCGTTTCATGTCACGACCCTTTTGCGGTGAGAGGAGTTCGGGTGCACCGGCCAAGACGCCCATTTACGAGTAAGACGAACCCACGGGGCTTTGGGTTTTCAGCGATTGATTCTATCACTTAGTTTCCCAAGCCGCTTACGTGTTTTAGAATAATTATCTCGTTTAGCCGCGGCCCATTGGGGAGCGCGGGAGGGCCGCGTCACTCACTCCCCGGTTTGAGCTACCAACAGAGACCAACAGAGACCTCAGCACCACGTCCCCGCGGCGCGCTCCCCGATTGTGGCACCGAGAGTGATGGCAACGCCGCGACCCCTCCGCGCGCTCCCCGGTGGGTCGCGGTTAAACAAATGTACGCTCGGCACTCGGATTTTTCTGGCTCGCGACCCTCGACCCTCAACCATCGACCCTCGACTCTCGACCGTCGACCCTCAACCCTCGACCCTCAACTCTTTGCACTCGCCTTGATGCCGATTGCCCACGGGTCGTAGAATGATTGGACGTTACGTAGATTCGCAACATTGCCGCGACAGAGTGGACCGCTCATGGCCAAGGATGAGGACTATTATCGGATTTTGGGGATTAGCCGCGATGCGTCTCAGGCGGACATTCACAAGGCGTATCGCGATCTGGCTCGCAAGCTGCATCCAGACATGAACCCGGATGACAAACACGCGAAGGAAAAATTCCAAAAGGTCCAGCAAGCGTACGACGTGCTAAAGGACGCCAACAAGCGCGAGATGTACGACCGCTACGGCAGCGCGTTCGAGTCCGCGGGTGGCGGCGGGCCGGGCGGCGC
>JBGTKH010000683.1:0-9015 GCA_041744735.1 Pirellulaceae bacterium
CGGCGCGAAAGTTCCCGTCGGTCTGATACCATCGCTGGACCAGGCATTCTCGGCGCTGGTCGAAGATCTGCATGAGCGCGGGCTGTTAGATGAAACGCTGTTGATCGTGATGGGCGAGTTCGGCCGCACGCCGAAGCTGAACACTGACGGCGGCCGCGATCATTGGCCGCGCGTGTTCAGCGTTGCGATGGCGGGCGCGGGGATTCCCGGCGGCCAGTTGATCGGCTCGAGTGACGCGGTCGGCGAAAGTCCGAAAGATCGCGCGATCACGCCCGCGGACTTGGCGGCAACGATTTACACGCTGCTGGGCATCGACCCGCGTCACACGCTGTACACCGGCGACGGCCGGCCGGTGCACGTCAGCAGCGACGGCAACGTGATCCGCGAGTTGATGGGCTGACGAAGGCGGTGATTCAACGAATGAAGAGAGTCAACGAGTGTTTTTGTCGACCGCTTATCCCGGCAGTAATGTCGCTCGCGATTGTCTTGTGTCAAGTGCCGATCACGTTTGCCGTGCCGCCGATAACTGCTGCCGCATTCGCGCCTGACGGCCAATTGGTGCTTGTCGGCTCCCAAATGGGAATCGAAGTTCGCTCATGGCCAGACCTAAAATCACTGCGGCAATTACCCACGCGGCTGAAACACATACACGATCTTGCGTTTTCGCCCCAAGGCGAGTCGCTGGCAGCGGCAGGCGGCGCACCGGGGGAAAGCGGAGAGATCGAGTTGTTCAAGTGGCCCAGCGGCGAATCGGTTGCCCATCACAAATCGCATCAAGATCTTGTCTACCAGATTGCTTGGCGAAGCGACGGTCGCGGCTGGGCAACGGCCGGTGCGGATAAGTACGTACAATTGCAAGACGCGTCGGGCGAGGTCACCGCGAAGTTAGCCGGACACTCGCGCGGCGTGCTGGCCGTACAGTTCCTGCCCGACAACAATTCGGTTGTTTCGGTCGGGATCGATCAAAGTTTGCGTCTGTGGGATACGAGCGACGGCAAGCTGTTGCGCACACTCGACAACCACACGTCCGCCGTGCGCGATCTGGCAGTGCGCCCCTCGACGGACGACACCGTGCCGACGATCGCTTCTGCCGGTGCCGACCGAACGGCACGACTGTGGCAACCAACCATCGGCCGCCTCGTCCGCTTCGCTCGACTGCCCAGCGAACCGCTGGACATCGATTGGACCCCCGATGGCACTCGCCTGCTGGTCGCCGGCATCGACGGCCAAGTGCGCGTCATCGATCCCGACACAATTCAAATCCTTGCCGACATCCCGGCCATCGACGGTTGGGCATATACCATTGTCGCCGCGCCCGATGGACGGCATTGTTTAGTCGGCGGTGAAGACGGTCAGTTGCGAGTGATCGACGTAATGTCTCCTTAACATTTTTCTGCTACAGTTTGTGCGGGCCACGACAGGACGAATTGAGGTAGTTGTACCATGTCTGCAAGATCGATTCTGCCCGCTGTGTGGGAAGTGCCGCAGGAGTTTCGGGGCCGCATGGGCGAGAAGGCGGGGCGGCAACGGGCGATGTTGGCTGATGGGCACTTGCTGCTGGTGCTGCACCGCCCGCCGAAAGCGGATGAAGACCAGCGCGAGGGGCGATACTTCTGGCGGCAGCCCGACGGCACCTGGAGTTCCAGCGCTTTGGGCGGCGGTCCCGGCGCCGTCAACAAACAACTGGCCGAGTACGCCGATGTGCTTGAGAAGCTGGATCGGCAGGAGGAAGCCGCGACGAGTGCCGACGAGTATTTTGCGGTGCTCAGCGAGTTGACGCCGCTGCACCGCGCGGCGCGTCACGTGCATCAAGTCCTGCAAGATGCGCGGAAGATGTGTCCGCAAGACCGCGATCTGATCAACTTGCGTGACCGGGCGTATGACATCGAACGTATGGCCGACCTGCTGTACGACGCCGCCAAACACGGGCTGGATTTCACCGTCGCCAAGCGGGCTGAGGAGGAGGCTCGGTTGGCTCGTCAAATGGCCGTCGCCGCGCACCGTTTGAATTTGCTGGCCGCGTTCTTCTTTCCCATCGCCACACTGACAGCGCTGTTCGGCGCGAACTTGAAGCACGGACTGGAAGTGAGTTACTCTCCGCTGCCGTTCTTTGGTGTGCTCGTGGTTAGTGTGGTTTGCGGTGGTGTACTGACGATCTTCGTGTCGCGCCATGTGGGCGGCTCGACGGCGCCCTCACAAGCCGACCCCGCGCGCTTGCGGCCACGGCGATCTCCCTAGACTCTTGGGCGGAGGGAAACTTTCTCCAGCCCGGCAAAATGAGTTTTCCGATCATCACCAATCCCTCTTTCGCCGAGATGGAAAAAGACTCCCGACCCCTTTGCGACGTCATCCCGGTTCGCTTTGGATGCGTCGCCCAATGTCGCGCAGGCGGCTGAATTGTTGGACGAGCATTGGGACGCTGTCCAACGCCATGATGAATAGCAGTATGTAGCGGAAGGCGGCGAAGATGTCACCCGCTGCAATGCCGGGTAACGTGCAGTAGCGAATCAGGCCGCCCGCCATCAGCGCCAGCACGAACAGTTCCATGACGCCGGTGGTGAAGGCCTCCCAGTCAGACAATTTGACTCGCCAGCGTGAGATGCGACCGTAGTGGTTTTGCACTTCGTCGGCTTTCGCGCGATCAAGGACGTGGACTTCGCGTTCCAGGTCGTCGTGCAGCAGACTGCTCAGCCGCAGCGTCCGCTGGCCGTAGACAAAGTTCAGCACACTTGACGGGATGATCAACCCGATGCACAACAGCACCAGCATCCAGTCGAAGTAGAACAGCATCACGAGGGCGCCGACAATCGAATACAGCGAACGAATGATCAGCGGGATGTGCCGCTCGAAGAAATCCACGAACTCGCGCGACAAGGTCGAGCGGGCCGCGACTTGCGAAACGGCGACGCCGCTGCTGCGCTGAACGAGCACCAACTGGCCAGCCCGTTCCGCATAAATCCGCGTGAAAGTGCGTGTGTCGTACATCTGCCGTAACGACCGCATCAGCAAGTGCGCGACGTGCCCCGCGGCGAACAGTCCCAGCCCGCTGTACGCGCCGCGCAATAATCCGTTGATGGCCCATCCCAAAAGCAGCGGCTGAGCCATCCGCAAGAGATTCTCGACATTGAACAACGCGTAAGTGAACAGAATCCGCCAGCGATATCGCTGTAGAAGCAGCCGCAGTTCGTTTTGCGCGTGCCGCGCTACGGCGGGCGTGTCTCGCATCGCGGAATTGGCTGGCGGGTCTACGATGTGTGTTGCTGCGGACACGATTCCCCCAACGATTTAATGCGGAATGCAAAATCACGGAGGGCAAAATCATGGAAAGACCGATATCATTTTGCCCAACATCATTTTGTTTATCTGTTCCGCCCATCAACCAAATGCGACGAGCCCCATGTCCGCCAAGTCGCGACACAAGTCGGCAAGCTCGTCGCGGTCGGCCAGTTGCGACAGTGCGGCCCACTCGCCAAGCGTACACGGTGAGTAATCGGCCAACTCATTGATCAATGCCTGCCCTTCGAGTTCCAAAACAGCGGTGCTGACTTCGTTGCCGTTGGCAAAGAACAGCACGTTCGCAGGAGGCTGCGAATCTTCGTCCAGAAGCTCTTCCGTGATGAACCTCGCCCAGGTGCGAATCGGGTTCAGGTACACGCGCAATTGTTCGTTCGTTTCAAGCTCGGCGAGCGACTGCTCGTTCATGCTGCGCAGTTCTTGAAAGCGAACGTGCTTCAAGCGGTTGCGGCGCGCCTGATCTTCGACGGCGTGCCGCGCGTGCTGACAGGCGATGTGATCGAGCTGTTCGGGCGTCGGCGATTGTGTCCGCGACAACCATTGCAGCATCCGGTCGCCGTCCGATGTGCCGCTGTCATATGACGCCGACGGAACGTCGGAAATGTACTTCACGAGCAATTCGTCAAAGTCCTCAAACGATTCCGCCACGAACTCTAACTGTTTCTGCAGTTTTTCGAAGCGCTTTTCCAAGTTGCCGTCGACAAACATCTTGACTTGATCCACGGTGGATGGATTCGCCAAGTCGCTGGCGACGGCCACTTCGTTGTTGGGCTTGACCAGAGCCTGCACCATGCGGACCAACTGGTCGCGATACGTTTCCTGATTCATCTTCTTCACCTCTTCCTTGATGTATTGATTGTTCGTTGATGTTCTGCGATTAAGCGCTCGCGGCCAGCGCGAAACGTTGTTGGGCGACTTGCTCCGCAATTCGCCGCGTTTGCCGCACTTCGTCGCGCCAACCACTTTCGTCTGGAAAGTTCTGGTCGCGTTCGATGAACACGGCATCGACCTTGTCGCCGCCCAATCGAAGCGCGTGACGGTACAGGTCCCAGACCGGATCAGGGACCGGATGCGAATGGCTATCGATGTACATCTCGGCTTTCTCGTCCCAAAAGCCGCCGGCCAAGTGCATCTGCACGCGCGGCGCGGCGGGCATGACATGTTCGATGAATTCGTAGCCGTCGAAGCCGAAGTTGGTGGCATTCGCGAAGACGTTTGTCACGTCCAGCAACCAGCCACATCCCGTGCGTTTCAACAGTCGAGCGAGGAATTCCGCTTCACTCATCGTGCCTTCCAAGCGGAACAAGTAAGTGATGTTCTCGATGTAAAAATGCAACGGGCTGAAGTAGTCCTGAATCAAATCAATGTTGCGCGTGGTGGCGTCCAGCGCCGGCACCGTCCACGGCACTGGAGCGAAGTGTCCCATCTCGGAACCCTCGTGAACGTCGCGCGTGAAGCCTAGGTGATCGCTGACGGATTGAGCGCCGTTTTCGACCGCGATGGCCTTGAGCGCTTCCAAATAGTGTTCGGCCGGCGGTTCGGGACTGCCCGGCGACAGCTTCAGCGCGTGGACGCTGATGTAGTCGACGTCGATGTCGCCAACGTAGCGTTCGACGCGCAACGGATCATCGGCCCGCTCGAACGTAATCTCCACGGCGTTCACGGCCGGCTCGTCAATCAAGATCGAGCGATTCTGTTCGCGAATGGCATATCCGATGGCTGGGACCATGATGTCGTTTCCTCGTTTTCGACTGAAGTATGAGTCGTCTGAATAATGATTTGTGACTCGGTAACAAACAGCGCGGCAGTCGGGACGCCGGTCGCGTCCCGCTGCCGCAATTGCCCCTACGCCAAGTCAGTCGGACCTCGCCGGCATTCGCTGGCCGAGGTCCCTGACTTCTCCGTCCGGCCCCGCTACTGGTTGTTACCAGCAGCGGCAGCAACGGCAACAGCGGCAACCGTGTCGTTCTTTGGCCGTCTTGTTGGCCGCAGTGCGAAGACTCTTCAGTTCGCGGACGACCTTTTTCTTGGCGGCCTTTTTGGTTGCAGTGATCATGTCGTTTCTCCTTTCGAAACTTGCCGGGCGATTGCCAGCCCCCGCAGGCTCGCAACCGGCGACTTGCCCTCGAGGGGCGTTTTCTGGATTGAGTCGGCAACATGCCGACTTCGCATCGCTCTTGGTTGGGTTACCGAGACTGATGACAGCGGGAAATAAAGGCACGTGACGTGCCAAACGCCTGAAGATTCGTCGTAAGTCAGGTTCAGATAGAGAGATGTGCGACTGAGCTAGTGCGATTGAGAAAACGACGTGGATCGCGTCCGTCATCACAATCGCGGCAACTGAAGTCGCTTTGACGGCGCGATCGTGATTGGGCAGCGTTCAAATTGGTCGCGGCCATGCCATGCGTGAGGCGATTCGAAACCCAAAGCGTAAGCGAGGGCGATTGCGGATTTCCCCTCGCTCACGCGTCGGGTTTCGATGTGTGTGGATCGCTACATGCGCACTTGGAATACGCACTCGATCTCGACGGGGATTCCGCCGGGCAGCGAGCCCATGCCGACCGCGCTACGTGTGCCTTTGCCCATCTCCGGGCCGAACACCTCAACCATCAAGTTGCTGAAGCCGTTGATGACCAGCGGTTGCTGAGTGTAATCGGGCGTGGCATTGACCATGCCCAATGTCTTGACGAGGCGGAACACTCGGTTCAAGCTGCCGAGCGAATCGCGCACGGTGGCCAGCACCCGTAAACCCACGTCGCGGGCCGCGGCTTGCGCCTCTTCCAACTCCACGTCGCGGCCCACTTTGCCCATCCACGGGCTCCCATCGGCGCGCCGCGGGCCATGACCGGCAACGTACAAGAGCTCGCCCACGAGCACTGTCGGCACATAGGTGTTCGCCGGCTTTGTGACGGCGGGCAGTTCCAGCTTTAACTCGCGCACCCGCTGTTCGGCATCGGCTGCCGCGCTGTCATCCGCGTTGGCGGGGCGATTCGAGTCGAGCCACTTCGGTAACAACAGCCCCGCGGCGGCACCCGCAGTTACCCAACCACAATTTTCCAAAAAACGTCGGCGATCGAATTGGCGATGCATGATCTTGGCTCCTGTTCGGGTAGAATGACGATCAGTCTACGAGCCGGCACCGCAGTTCGCAAGCTTTTTGGTCAGACGCGACTTCCGTGGTTCGTGACCGATGTCACGTAGGCAGGAACATTCGTCATGCCGATTCCCGACCTCGATGAAGACGGATTCTTGCCAGCGGGAGTTCACGAATGCACGCTGGAAGAGATCTCAGCGCGGTTTGGGAGCTCTCAGAAGATCGATCGCCGATATCAATTTGGCGAGCGTCTGAAGAAGTTCCTTCGCGAGGTGAAGTCCACTCACTTCATCCAAGCTATTATCGTCGGGGGAAGTTTCGTGACGGCGAATCCAGTTCCCAATAACGTGGAACTAATCCTCGTCATGCGCACGGGTTGCCGCTTCACGCTGCCGTTGCGGTCGTTCGAGCTAAATGTCCTGTCCCGGTCGCGAGTCCGCAAGCGATTCGGCTTTGACACCTTGTTGGCCGAGGCAGATCAGCGGGAACTGGCCGAGTACACTGAATTCCTCGCTCAAGTGCGCGACCATCCTGGCCGTCAAAAAGGCTTGTTGCTGGTGAATCTATGATCGCCAACCACGAGCAACTTCAGCAATCCATCCGGCAACTTGAGCGCATGTATCGAGCCCTCGCCGAAATACGCTGCCGAGTGCTGCGCAGCGATCCGCAGCGTTTTGAATTCATGGCCGAAGGTCCGCTGGAAGAGATCCGCAGCTTGCAAGATGAAATCAATTTATATCTTGGAATTGCGCAACCCGAGCAACTGACGGGATAGCAGACGCAGCGCTCCCGCACCAAGCGGCTCCTCCATTCAGTGCCCTGGCGGGTGTTAAGTCGCTCGCCGGGAGCGGTCCCACACGTCGCTCAAGAATTCGCATCCCAGATGCCGTGGATGCTGCACGCACTAAGAAAACTTCACCCGCGACCCACACTAACTCCGGCCACATTCGGTCGTCGACAGTTCAGGACCGCAAGCAACTTCACTTTCAGCAACTGCGTGGATTCTCTAGAATGTCCCCGTGACAAGACTTGCGCAGCGGGATTGTGTGAGACTTCCGACAGCGCGTGGGACGGATTGGCAATCCGTCCTACGAATGAAGGCACACGATGTCGCCCGAACGAATTTGCCCGGAGTTGCCTGATGCGACGCCCCGACGCTCAAACGATCTTTCTCGGCTCGGTTGTGGCTGCCGTCGTTGTGCTATTCATTTATTTGGCCGTTCCGCACAGTAACGGGCAAGGCGGCCAGGCCGCGAAGTCCGCGACGTCGCTGGAAGAAATTCCGTTCGATGGGGCTCAGAGCTATCAGTATTTGAAAGCTATCTGTGCCTTGGGGCCGCGTCCCAGTGGTTCGCCGGGCATGGCGGCGCAGCAAAGGATGCTGGCCGACCACTTTGCCAAGCTGGACGGCCAGGTAAGTATGCAGCAGTTCGACGTGCGTCATCCGCTGGACGGATCGAAGGTGACGATGAGCAACATCGTCGTCGAATGGCATCCCGAGCGCACCGAACGCATTCTGCTCTGCGCGCACTACGACACGCGTCCTTATCCCGATGAAGACTCGCGCCGGCCGCGCGGCACATTCATCGGCGCTAACGACGGTGCCAGCGGCGCGGCGCTGCTCATGGAGTTGGGCCGACACATGCCGGTGTTGGGCAGCCGCTACGGCGTGGACTTCGTCTTGTTCGATGGTGAAGAGTTGGTGTACGACAGGCGGCGCGACCCGTATTTTTTGGGTTCGGAGTATTTCGCCAGAGAGTACGTCGCCAACCCACCGCCGTATCGTTACCGTTACGGCGTGCTGCTGGACATGGTCGGCGATGCCAGCTTGGAGATTTACAAAGAGAAGAACAGCATGCGGTTTGCGCGGCCGCTGGTCGACGACATTTGGAACACGGCGAAGCAGCTTGGCGTGAAGGAATTCATTGACCGCTCGCGGCACGAAGTCACCGACGACCACTTAGCACTGAACAACATCGCCAAGATTCCCACAATCGACATCATCGACTTCGACTATCCGAGGCCCGGCTTCGGCCCGTCGTACTGGCACACCGAGGCCGACACTCCCGAAAATTGCTCGCCCCTGTCGTTGGCAAAGGTTGGCTGGGTCATTCACGAGTGGTTGAAACGTGTCGAGTAAGCAACATGAAGAATTTCAAGATCGCAGTTTATCCGGGCGACGGCATCGGCAGCGAAGTGATCGACGAAGCGCTGCGTGTGTTGGCGGCAGTCGAACGAGCGGATGGAACTTTTTCGCTGCAACTTACGCCATTTCCCTGGGGTGTGAATTATTGGAAACAGACCGGCAAGGTCGTCCCCGATGATTTCCTGGAAATCTTGCGGCCGTTTGATGCGATCTTGCTTGGTGCGGTCGGCTGGCCGGAGTTGATTCCCGATCACGTGACGCTCGCGCCGCTGGTTAAGATCCGTCAGACATTCGATCAATACGCGTGCGTGCGGCCGGCGCGACTCTTCCCGGGACTGAAGAGCGTGCTGGCCGGCAAGGGGCCCGGCGATATCGATTTGGTCGTGATCCGCGAGAACTCCGAAGGTGAATATGTCGACAACGGCGGGCGCTTCCGCCGTGGGCAGCCCGAAGAATTTGCGGTGCAGACGGCCATTCACAC
>JBGTKH010000684.1:0-7314 GCA_041744735.1 Pirellulaceae bacterium
GCCCAACCACAAACTCATCGGCCGTTGTCGAACGCCGGCTAAGCAAACCGCAATTGGGTGACTGGGGCTGAGTCCGTCCGCGAAGCCCCAGCTTGCGACGCGCTGGGGCTTCGCGGACTCAGCCCCAGCCAACCTCACTTCCAGGCACCCTCACAGGCCCCTCCGCCCTTTGTTTGGCGCGCGAAAACCTCTATGATTTGGCGACAAAGGAGAATGTCGTCCAGATGTTTGTCATCCAAGCGCGAGGCGTGACCAAGGTTTATGGCAGCGACGAAGTGCGCGTCGAGGCGCTGCGGGGCGTCGATCTCGACGTGTCGCCCGGCGAGATGGTGGCAATTGTTGGGCCATCGGGGTCGGGCAAAAGCACGCTGCTGAGTATCCTGGGTGCGATCGAAACGCCCAGCGACGGAAAGGTGTTGTTGGAAGGCGTCGATCTCGCGACCATGTCCGACGACCAGCGGACGTTGATTCGCCGCCGCCGGTTGGGGTTCATCTTTCAAGCGTTTAATCTGCTGCCATCGCTGACCGCGCTGGAAAACGTTTCTCTGCCACTGGAACTAGACGGCGTCGGTGCGGCCGATGCACGGCAGCAGGCTCTGGATGCACTCGAATTGGTCGAGATGACTCCGCGCCGCAATCACTTGCCCGGCATGCTCTCCGGCGGCGAGCAACAGCGCGTGGCCGTTGCGCGGGCATTAGTCATTCAACCGGCGCTGCTGCTGGCGGACGAACCGACGGGCAATCTCGACACTGTTAACAGCCAGCGCGTGACGAAACTGCTGCGCGATCTGGTCGATCAGCAAAAGCAAACGACCGTCATGGTCACGCATGATCCCGAGGTGGCCGCCAAAGCTGACCGCATTATTCGATTGCGCGACGGACACGTGGAAGACGACGGCCGACCGGCTTCCGGGGTGGCTGGGGCTGAGTCCGCGAAGCCCCAGCCAGGTTCCAAGCCAACTGCTGGGGCATCGCAGAGCCTCTGCCCCAGCCACCCTGACAAAGACGACTGACGGATGTCTAGCTATGGTTCTCTTCAAAATCACGCTGCGTGAAATTCGCAAGCGGCCCGGCCGTGCGGTGCTGACGCTGCTGAGCGTGGTGATCGGCGTCGCGTCCGTGGTCGCCGTCTCGATTGCCACGACAACGACACGCCGCGCGTATGAAGCGATGTTCCAATCGGTCTCCGGCCGAGCGGCATTGGAAGTCACGGCGGCCGGCGGCAGCGGCTTTGACCAGCGCGTGCTCGCCGCGGTCGAAGCGACGCCCGGCGTGCAAGCCGCAGTCCCCAGCATCCAGCGATTTACGATCATGTATCTGGAAGGCCGGCGTGTGCAGTTGATCGCGCTGGGCATCGACCCCGAGCGAGACCGCTTAGTGCGTGATTACGAATTGAAGGAGGGCAAGCTATTTGATGATGGCGAGGGGATTCTGCTGAACGCCGACTTCGCCCGGCGGCTGGGCGTGAAGGTCAACGATGAAGTGAAGCTGCTGGTCCATCCGTGGCTGACCAAGATGCCCGTCGTCGGTTTGTTGGAGCCGCGCGGCGGCTCGGCCATCAGTCAAGGCGGTATGTTGTTCATGCCGCTGGCCAAAGCTCAATACCATTTCAAGGCCCGAGGGCAACTCGACAGTGTGCAGATCGTGCTGGCCGAATCGGCCGACGCGAACACCGTTTCCGCCGAGTTGTCGCGGCGGTTGCCGGTGGGCCTGAGTGTTCGCCCGCCGGCCGGTCACAGCACGCAGGCCGAAGAAACGATCTTGTCGACCGAGCAGGGACTGGAGATGGCCCGCGAATTGTCGTTGCTGGTGGCCCTGTTCATCATCATCAATACCTTCTTCATGAACGTCGGCGAGCGGCGCCGCCAATTGGCTGTGATGCGCGCGATCGGGGCCACGCGCCTACAACTTGCGCGGCTGGTGGTGCGCGAAGCACTGCTGATGGGCATTCTCGGAACGCTGTTGGGCAGTCTCGCGGGAATTGGCGGCGCCGCTTTGCTAACCCGAGCGATGGGGCAACTGTTTCAGACGGCGATGCCCGAACTTCAACTCACAGTGATGCCCTTTGTCTACGCGGCGTGCTTTGGGATCGGCGTGTCGTTGGCCGGTGCTTTGATTCCGGCGTATTGGGCCAGCCGCGTCACGCCGCTTGAAGGCATGAGCGGCATTTCCCGCGAGGAAACGCACGCCGCGCCGCGCTGGGTGGCCTGGGTCGGCTGGGCGGTGGTGATCGAATCGTCACTGGGCATCGCGGCCAGCATCAAGGGACTGCTGCCGATGGAACTCGCGGTCATTCATTCGCTCGTGCTGCTCATCGGTATGGTGATGCTGATTTCAGCGGCGCTGCGGCCGTTGTCCGCGGCGGTAGTGGCCCTGCTTCAGCCGCTCATCCGCGTCGAGGCGCGTCTGGCGCGCCAACAAATTCTGCGCCGCCGCTTGCGCACGACGTTCACCATCGGTGTGCTGTTTGTCGCCAGCGCTTGCGGCATCGGGTTGGCCAGCGCGGTGATCGACAACGTGCAGGATGTGAAAGACTGGTATCAGCAAATCGTGGTGGGCGACTTTTTCGTGCGCGCGATGATGCCCGACATGGCCACCGGCAGTTCGGCCGATTTGCCCGAGGAAGTGGGCGATGAAATCCGGCGGCTTCCCGGCATTGCGCGAATCGATACGTTCAGCATGGTCAGCGCCAAGGCGGCGGACCAAACGGTGAACGTGGTCGCGCGCAGTTACTCGGACGACGAGCATACGCATCTGATGATCATCGACGGCGATGCGCGGCAAGTGCGCCAGCGGCTCTTTGACGGTGAAGTCGTTGCCGGTTCTGTGTTGGCGCAAAGAGTGGGCCTCAAGGCCGGCGACCAAATCACGCTGGAAACGCTCCGCGGCCCTCAGCAACTTCGCATTGCGGGCGTGGCCAATGATTATTTGGGCGGCGGCCTAACGCTGCACATGCAGACCGACGTCGCTCGGCGGTTGGTGGGCGTCGAGGGAGTCGATGCGTACGTCATCTCGGCCAATCGCTCGTCACTGCGCGACGTGGAAGCCGCGCTGGCCGCCATCTGCGACAAGCACGGACTGTTGCTGCAATCGTTTGCCGATATCGCCGCGATGATTGACGGGATGATGGCCGGGGTCGTCGGCAGCCTGTGGGCGCTGCTGATTCTGGGCTTTGTCGTGGCGGCATTCGGTGTGGTCAACACGCTGACGATGAATGTGCTGGAGCAAACTCGCGAACTCGGCCTGCTGCGTGCCGTGGCCATGACGCGGCGGCAAACGCGGCGCACGATTCTGGCTCAAGCAGCAATCATGGCCGGCATCGCTCTGCCGCCCGGTACCGTCGCGGGCGTTGGCGTGGCTTACCTGATCAACTTGGCCACGATGCCCGTGACCGGTCACCCGATCGAATTCACGCTGCACCCGCTGTTGCTGATCGGCAGCCTGTTGGCATCTTTCGTGATCGTGCTGGCCGCCGCTTGGCTGCCTGCCCAACGCGCCGCGCGGCTGGATCTGGTTACGGCGCTGCATTACGAGTAGACAGCCGATTGTAAGTGAAGTGCGTGCGAATCAATTTCACTTCGCCAATTGCGCCACCGTGAACCAACTCGATCACCTGTGTTCATCGTACTTGTAACTGTCTCGAATTCGTTTGACATCGGCACATGCGAATGCTATTCAAACGATCTGTGACGATCAACCATCCGAGGAGACAAACCAATGACAACTCTCGCGCGTGCAATGCTTGTTGTGCTTCTAGTCACTTCCACATGGTTGCCGCCTGCCCTGTCTCGCGGCGCCGACGAATTCAAATTGGAAGAGGGTTTTACGCGGCTGGATAACGGCACGAATCTGGACGGATGGGCGGGCAAGCTAGACGGCTGGCAGGTTGTGGAGGGCGCGATTCACTTGGATTCGAAGCTGGCCAAGGGGGACATATACAGCGAGACCACGCACAGCGGCAACTGTGTCATTCGCCTGCAATTCCGCGCCGCGGAGCGAGCCGATTCGGGTGTGTATTTTCACGGCAAGCAGCTTCAAGTGCGCGACTATCCGAAGGCCGGTCCGGCGAATTACGCCAAGTTCGCCAAACCGGCCGGCCAATGGAACGACTTAGAATTGGACATCACTGACGGCACGGCTGTCGTGCGACTCAACGGCGAAATCATCGAGAATGCCTGGAAGATCGGCGGCGCGACGAACAAGGGTATCGGTTTGCAGCGCGAACGCGGCGACTTTGACTTTCGCAACGTCCGCGTGCGGGAGAAGTGAAATGCCGCGCCAACAAAAAACGCCGGATGGCCAGAAGGCCGTCCGGCGCTCTATCAAAATCGGAGCGGGGCTCCGTAAAGCTGTGACGTCATCAAACATCGCCGGGCGGAAAATCCAACACGACCGGGCGATTGACGTCGCCGCCCATATACCAATTGATCCACTGCCACAGCGTCAGGCTCTTTTTCCATTGACGAATCGCCCCCCGCAACTTCATTACGGTGGGATCGTCGTCGTCGTGAATCTCGCACAGGATTTCCTGGCAGCCGGCGATTTCACCGGTCAAGAGCATCGCCGTAGCCAGATTCGTTTTCAACAGCAGCGGCGCGTCGCTGCGCATCACAATGCCGCCGCCCGCGTACGTCAAACTGCGGAAGACCTTCAACGCGGGCTGAATTTGCCCCAGCCGCAACAGACACACGCCCAGCGCGTTGTTGAGCAACACGTCGATGCTCTTTTGGCGCTGAATCAGCTTGCGAGCTTCTTCGGCATGGCCGGCTTCCAAGAGTTTGCGCACCTGGTCAAGCACCGATGTGCCGAACTCAACCGGCTTGACTGCGCCGTTTTTCGAGTGCTCCGCAGCCTTCTCTTTCGTTTTCGTTGCCATTAGTTTTCCTTGATAGTTTGCAAGCCCAGTGAGTCACGAAGCGCTCACGATAAGTCACGCAGCAATTGCCACCACACGACGCCGGCCAGCAGCAAACACAGAATGCCCAGCGCGTAGAACACGACACTTACCAATCGCTCACGCGCCGCATAATCCGGCTTGCCGCTCTTCCCGCGGACCGCGACCTTCATACCTGGAGCCGTCGGGCTCAACGGCAATTCTCGTCGCGCGGGTGCTTGTGGGCGTCGCTCTTCAACTTGTCCACTTGTGCGGCGAGATGTAAGCGGCTCGTTGGAACTGTGTAGCGGGTTCATGCCTGCACCAATCTGCAAAGCTCGTGCCCGTTAGCCGATCCACGACGAAGTGACACGTTCGTAGGACGGAATGCCATTCCGTTTCGCCTCAATGAGTGAGGTTGGTGGAACACCAATGAATAGAATTGCAAAACGATCTTCGCGTCCATTCGTTCACACGGAAGTGCTCTGTCCAGAACCTGTACAAACTGTCTAGAGTCCGTACACGTCAACGCGGTGCAATTTTCCATCGACATCTCCGAGTTCAAGCGCGGCGTGAACGGCGTCGAAGACGAATTGCGCCGCGACGGTTAATAGACCGTCGACCAATTGCTGAAAAAAAAAAGAGCCCGCCGGCCGATCGAACGGCCCGCGGGCGATTTTTATTTCACGATGAGACAGCGGCGCTGGACGAGACACCTCGTCCTCGCTGTTGTTCCGAAAAGTGCCGTCTACTGTTCGGCGAGCGGTTCTTTTTTCTCCGTAATCACGGGGCACTGCGGCGACATTTCGGCATTCAGCTCTTTGAACGCCGCCCACTCTTCCGGCAAGTTGTCTTCATGGAAGATGGCTTCCACCGGGCACTCCGGCACGCAGGCCTCGCAGTCGATGCATTCATCGGGATGAATGTAAAGCATCTGCTCGCCCTCGTAGAAGCATTCGACGGGGCAGACAACAACGCAGTCCGTGTATTTGCATGCGAAACACGGCTCAGCAACAACATGAGTCATGGGGTCTCTCCTTGTGGCCTCTCGGTGGACAAAACGGCAATCGAATGATTTTACCGACCGACCGGGGTAACCGTGGGGATTATCGGGACTCGATAGGCGTTCTCACCGACAAACACGCCACATTTCTCGGCGGTCATTGGTCACTTTACCGCCGCCGAGAGAAAATGCAACAAGTTGTTGATATCGCGGCACTTCGTCCCGGTACCCAACTTTGCGAATCCTAGTGCTGGCCCATCGGACTGTCAAGCACCTATGGCATGGGCCGCCCACTGAATATCGACAAGCAAAATCTTCAGACTTGCTTCAATATGTCGCGGCATTTAGAATCGAGACTGTGGCCTAGTTCCAGCGGATCATGGGAATTAACGTGGGGCACGGTGCGCCCGCTTCTCGTTCATCATCGCGAAGGCACTCACGCGTGGCACTCTCTGAAATCGACCGCAGCCTGTTACAGCGATGTCTGGCCCGCAAGCCACGCGCGTGGGAGGACTTCGTCGACCGATTCCTGGGGTTAGTCGTGCACGTCATCGGCCACACGGCCCAGAGCCGCTCGATTCGGCTCAGCTCGCAGGACTCAGAAGATTTGGCGGCCGAAGTTTTTCTGGCCATCATCAGCAACGATTTCGCCATCCTGCGGCGCTTTCGCGGCGAGAGCAGTCTGGCCACTTACTTGACCGTGATCGCGCGCCGCGTGGTCGTGCGCGAGTTGCTTAAGCGGAAGACGACGACCAGCCTGGGCGACGCCGCGGAAAGAGTCGCGGCCGGTGCCAACAACTCGGCCACTGACGAAGAGCGGATCAACGATCGCGACGAGGTCGAACGCTTGCTGGAGTCGCTTCACGGCAACGAAGCCGAAGTCGTCCGCATGTATCACCTGGAAGGAAAAACTTACCAGGAAATCAGCAGCACCGTCGGCATGCCGGAAAACAGCATCGGCCCCACGCTCAGCCGCGCCCGCGCCAAAATGCGGCAAGCCGCCGCCGATTCCGCGTAGGACGGATTGCCAATCCGTCCGCGATTCACCTAACCAATCTCTTGTCGAGTTTCATGCGTTGGTGGGATTGATCATGCGTTGGACGGATTGATCATTCGTTGGACGGATTGGCAATCCGTCCTACCTAAGCGCCCACCGTTCAATTCCAACCTAGTGCTTGGTCAAAGCTTAGTTTTAGGGTTGGCCAACTTCGTGGCGTAAGCTTCCAGCTTGCGTTTCTGGGACGAAATCGGATTGGCAAGCAGGATGCTTACCCCACTTTTTAACTTTGAAGGAGCACTAGCGCGAATCCGTGTAGCCTCGATAGCGCGGCATGAGACTCGTGCGCGGTTCGCCATACGTTGAGTACGAGGGGCCGTATTGACTCGGCGGGCTGGGCGGCGCGGCGCCTGGCGGCTGAAAGCGCGGATCAGCGATGTC
>JBGTKH010000685.1:0-13441 GCA_041744735.1 Pirellulaceae bacterium
CGATAACCTCACAATCGCATCAAGAATTTCCGCTTCCGATTCGCTGACGGGTTTCAACTCAACATCCGACAAAATTATTTCCAGCGGTTCATCACTGAGCACGATTGTCGGAATTCCATTTTCGCAAATCGACCGGCCGCGGCCGATGGCTTGGCGGAGTTCGCTGGCGACGATCGACCGATAGGCCGCGTGCCAGTCCCGATCTCGGTAGCCGGTCCCCTCGACCGTCACCAGCAGCCCGGCATCGGTTACGCCGCTCCAGTAGTCCCGCCCCCATTCAATCCATTTTTCGTCGCGTGATGCGGCCCGTACCTTGCCGAGTTGGATCAAACGATCCTTGACCGCTGACGGCGGAACCCGCGGGGTACCTGCCACGATTAACAAATCACATTCTTGAATCCACTCATTCGACCCTCGACTTGAACCATTGCGGAAGTGTTCAACTTTCAAAATGCGACTTCGATATCTTGCTTCAATGTTAGGCCCATTCTTGGCTGTACCTTGCAACGCCGGCTTGTGAAGTTGATCGCAAATAATTCCTATGCGTTGAAACCTATCAGGTATTGTCATTAAAACCGCCCGCATGATTGCAATTAGCTTACCGCGTGACGTTGAACGCTTAATGTCAACGGCCACTTGCCGGACGGGGTGTTGATCGGCAAGCCGGCCGCTGGGTGTGCAATTCGTCACGGGGCGGCCCGCAAGAATTTCGACTTCGCCATGATCGGCCGTCGCATCGGAAAACCAAATCGTAGCTTTGGCTGGTAACTTGGTTTGTTTGAATCCAACTACTGATTTGCGGATCTGTTTTTCATCTTTAGCCTTACCCCGTGCGAAAACCTCATCGACTCGTATAACTAATTCGGCAATTTCGCCGGCCGCAATCGCCTTGACGAGTTGAACTGCTTCGCCACCCGGCCACGTTTTTTTACTCCGCATTGCGCGCAGCAACCGGGCATCCACGTTTTGCGGTTTGCCGGCCGCAACTGGAATGTCAATTGATGAGGTTGTGGTTGAATGATCTAAGTGGTTAATCAATTCATCGCATACGCGAATCATCTTTTCAAAATACCATTCCGTGGTCGCACAATCCTTTTGACCCACAATTTCCGAAATGGCTTGGTTTCGTGCTTCAGTAGCAACGATCGAAACAAGTTCCAAACCTTTCGCAATCTCAAACTTTGGTCGAAGTAGACTTGATGAGTCTTCATGAATCGAAATATACCTTCTACCTTCGGCTAATTGATCGAAACTCAATTCTGCTCGATTATGCGTGCTAATTCTATGCGGGCTTGATTCTGCTAATCCAAGTACGTATTGATAATCGCACACATTGCGAAAAGTGCAGCCGGGGCAAATCGCTGCCGACGGCGATAAACCATGCTCCAAAGCCAAATCGGCCTCATCATAGTTTTGACACGTTTTTCGACTGAGAACCGGATAGGCGGTTGCATCAAGTCCGAAGTCGCAATAATCGTTTTCAGTCTGCTCGCAGTTCTTATGTGTCGGTTGAATTGTCAAACTTGATTCTGCTTTTTGGCAAGCTGCAATGTCGGCGTAGCTCTTGCCGCTGCCAACGGGCGAAGTATCGAGAAAAACACCGCGGCGGCCGACGGATTCAACGCGGCTTGCGGATAACTCCGCTCGATATTCGTTCAAACTTCGCGTACTAGATTTTCCGATTCTCTGCAATTCAATCAATTCGCAAAATGATTTTGCACCATTGGCAACGATAAAATCGTCGATGCCTACTTTCGTTGGAATGTCGTTTTCGTCCCGCGGTCCAATTGGCAGGTGAGCGATTAAAACCTTTGCCCCGTGTTCACTTAATACCCTTGCGAGTTCCGCTAAGCCGTGGTTGACGCTGAAATTTCGCCGCGGGTCGGTATCAAAGCAGACTGTGACATGGCGGCCGGTCCAGTTGATAGCGGCTAGCTCGCCTAACAGTTCACGCGGTCCCGTGCCGCGGCCTTTGCCATCCTTCGGCCGCGACTTTTGCCAACCGAACGGCCCCGTAAGACCGATACAAGGGTAGCCGGCTTGATCGGCCGCAAGTGCTTTTTTCTGACCTTCGACTAACATCAATCCGAAAAACGGATTTTGAATCTCAGATATTGAACCCGGCGTAAAGTATGCGTGATTTGCAACACCAGAAGGTGATTCATACTTTCGATCAATTGCGTTATCAGGCTTGACAACTGCAAATCCATTCAATTCGCCGTCCAGTCGTCGATACGGAAAAACAAGGCAAGGAACAAGGTGATTCGCCGGCCGATTGAGAATGCGAGAGACATTTAGGGGCGATGTTTCGGTATACACGCTGGACGCTGAAATCGTCGCATCGGTCAAGCCGGATTTGCGTAGGTCGGCGATATGATGGGGGAACAACATGGCTATCGTTTCCCCTCGATATAGTAAGCGTGCTTGTGATGCGGACATTCCTCCCGCATTAACACCAAGCACCGCTTGATGCTCGCCCTACTCGTTCCGTAGCTTTCCGTCTGATGGCCGCAGGCGGAGCATGTCGCAATGATCGAATCGACTTCAATCCCTTCGTCGTTTTCAATTTCGGTTTCTTCTATCTGGCAGTTGATTAAGGTCATTGTGCTGCCCCCTTCTGCAATTCGCGTAGCCGTCGCCGGCCGCGGGCGGTCAGTCTGAAAAGATGGTCGTGAAACAGTCCGCCGCGCATTTCAAGAAAGCCATCATCGCGAAGCGACTCCACGCGGCGAATCAAATCACGAAATTCACTTCCGCGAGGTTCCCGGCCGATCAATGCGATGTACGATCGTCGCGACCATCCGGCCGCGTTCACGGGTCGATTGCCGATGGCCAACAGCAACTGATCGGCGGTCGAGATTGCGGCGGTCGTGGGTTGCCGACGCGGCGGGGTTGACGGCGTGGCAGGCGGTGAAGTAGATTTCATTCGTCAAGCTCCAAGTGCCCGATCGATGTCGCCGCCAAGCGCCGATCGGGCTTTTTTGTTTGGGATGGGGAGTTAGATGCCGGCCTCGACTAGATCTCTCTCGGCCTTGGCAATCGCTTTCGCACGTGCTCTCGGAGTTCGGGCCGGCGCCGGTTGACCTGTGCCTACAGCCGTGCCCCGATCGGCAAACCGCTGAACTGCTTCAATCGAAGTGAAACGCCGGCCGCCGATCAGAACGCTATCGAGTTTGCCGGCGCGAGTGCCCGTGAGAATCCATCGCCAAACGGTTGCAACCGATGGGCGGCCGGGAATATGTTGCGGGGCTTCGGAAATCGGAAAAACTTGCTCGGCGGAAATGTCAATCGACATGCGTGTGTACCTCCAAAAAAAAGGCTGTTAACTATTGACAGTTAACAGCAAGGATACGCAAGTTTTATTAAAAGTCGATATCTTCCGTGCTATTCTTAGTAAAGACTTCTCTATATCTCGCGTCCACACGCTGAAATCTCTCACAGATCATGGCCGTCGCCGTCGAATTGCGAATTGATAATCTTTCAAGTTTGAATCAGGGTTAGATTTGTTAATGCGACTTTGAAATACGGAAATCATTCAGCGTGATGATAATCCGCTGCCCGATGTCGGCGAGAATTGCCTTATGAAACTTAGACATGCACGCTCGGCAATGTGAGTTTAACTCAACCTACTTCTCGCATGATGTCCGCGGCCTTTTGATGGTCGCGTTCCGCATAGACTTGCGTGATGTTTGCTTGTGAGTGCCCCAGCACGACTTGGGCACCTTCCAGCCCATAGAGCCTGCGGACCTCAGTTCCCGCGGTGTGCCGCAGTTGGTTCGGTGCCCACTTCGGTATGTCGTTGTTGAGACAGGCCCGATGGATTGCACGGCGGTAGCTGTCGTTCGTGTAGCAGTCGCCGGCGGATCTCTTGGGACTTCGCTTGCGATTCGATCCGGGCTTGCTTCCGCAACTCAACAGCGTCACGCGTTGTTCGTGCTGTTCGGCTCGCCGCTTCCGTTCAGAATCTGCGGGTGAGAAACAATAGACTTCCTTGTCCCGAAGCAAGTACGGCCGCAACACGTCTTGGGCTTTCGGGCCAACGAAGATTACCCGCTCACGACCATGATGCTGCGTCTTGTGGCTTTCCGGCCGATAGCTCCACACGTCGCTGGTTGTGTCCACGTCGCACGGTCGCAGGATGCAGACTTCACCGGGCCGTGCGCCGGTCAATCGCTGCAACCGGATCATGTCGGCCACTACGGCCGGTAGGTGTGCCAGCGTCTGCTCTACGATCGCATCGGCCACGGGCATGATGGGTGCCGATTCGCGGGCCTCGGTGCGTCCCTGTTGCAAGCCGGACACGCACGCCAGGGCTTGATGAACTGCCGGCGGTACAAGTTCCTCGGAAACGCCCCACTTGAAGATCTGTCGCACACGGGCCACGTTGTCGTTGACGTAGCGACGGCTGCCCCCGGTTTCGATCCATTTTTGACGAAGGGACTTCAACGCCAACGGGCCAAACTTGCCGGCTTCGGTGTGGCCGTAACGCTCTTTCAACAGCGTCAGCGCCGGTTTGAAGTTCGCCTCGGTTCCCGTGGCCTTGCCGTTGCGGCGGTAGTGCTGCTTGGCGTGTTTCCACCAACGGGCAATTAGTTCTACGATCGTGATTTCCGGGCCGGCGGTGGCCAACTGACAATCGTTGGCCAGCCATTCGCCCACGATGCGGTTGTACTCGGCTCGGCTTTCCTTGCTGCCGTACTGACCAAGGTAGATGTCTTTGCCGCTGATCGTGACGACGGCTTGCCCGGTGGCCTTGTGTTTTCGATAGGACGGGACGCGAACAGTCGATTTTTCTGGCATGATGCAACCCTCCGAAACTCCGAATCCGGTAGTCTACCGGATTTTCGGGTAACTTCAGGCCGCATTTCCGAACGTCGGAAAGTAACAAAAAACGCTTGTTTCGGCGGGATTTATGGCAAATGGGCGGTAGGGGGCTCGAACCTCTGACCTCCACGATGTCAACGTGGCGCTCTAGCCAACTGAGCTAACCGCCCAACGTGCTAAAATCTGACGCAATACGGGCTCCTCGTCAAGTGGCGGTAGGGGCTAAATACGGATTTGGCGTTGTGACAGGTTGTCATGCCACCTGTGCTCGCCATCATCAGGCAAAAGGATTCTCACATGTCACGTGCTAACAACGATCGACAAAGCGGTCGCCCTGATTTGCCGCGGCGCGAATTGGCGATGCAGCAGGCTGGTTGGCTGCGCGGCGCGCGGGCTCGCTTGCTGCGTCGTGCGGGGGTAGCTCATCGACGGCGTGTGCTGGATCTAGGGGCTGGGTGGGGCACTGTGAGCGAAGAACTGCAGCGGCGCAGCGGCGGCAGCGTCGTGGCGGTCGACCGTGACATTCGCTCACTGTCCGATTTGCCCGCGCACATTGAGCGCGTCGCGGCCTCTGCCGAACAACTGCCCATGCCGGATGAAAGTTTTGATCTGGTGTTTGCACAATTCACGTTCCTCTGGATCAACGACCCACGTCGAGCGGCGGCCGAAGCATATCGCGTGCTCGAACAAGGCGGCGCGCTGGCGGCTATTGAACCGGATTACGGCGGGCTGATGGAGTTTCCGCCCGAGATCGAATTGAAAGACACATGGCTCGCCGCACTCCGTCG
This sequence comes from Pirellulaceae bacterium, assembly GCA_041744735.1. Taxonomy (GTDB): domain Bacteria; phylum Planctomycetota; class Planctomycetia; order Pirellulales; family Pirellulaceae; genus JBGTKH01. The sequence goes on from JBGTKH010000685.1 coordinate 5,613, forward strand.
AGCCGGCGCCGATCCGCTGATCGGACGCAAGTTGCCCGACCTGTTTTCGCGGGCCGGCCTGCGCTTGGAAGTTCGCTTTCTGGACCGGCTCGATCCGCCCGATTTGCTGCGATTTGAATTATTGGAAGAATTGCCGCTGACGGATGAAGAACGCGAGCGTGTGTCGCGAGTTCGCGCGGCATCGCAGGCATTGGGCACTCGCCCCGTCGCACATTTGCCATGCTGGCTGGTTCTCGGCGAAAAACCGGTGCCGTGACAAAGCGGATGTGGAGCACGTTTCCAACGTGCCGCGGAATGGCGCGTGGGAAACCTGCACCACGTCAATGCAACACAAAACTGCCTACGCAATAACCTCGACGATATCGTCCAGTGGCACGTCGTAGAGCGCGGCCAAGAATTCGTCAATGGCATCATTCGGCAAGGCGGCGAGCTGTTTGCATTGCGTGTGGTCAAAAGTCGGGATGCCGAACCGCTCGATGAAGTTCTTCTGGTAGCATTGGTATCCGCCTTCGATTTGAAAGCTGGTGAGCTTGGCGTAGTAGTGCATGACTTTCGAGTTCAAGATCCGCTGCAGGCCAGCCAGCGGCAGTCGTTCTTCCGGCGGTGAACAAGCTCGCAACGCGACGCCGTATCCGTTGCAGAAAAGTTGGTCCGATTCATCCAACAGAAAGTTGGGGCGCGTGTTGAAGGTTTTGGTCAGCAGCTTCGGGCCGGGCGCCTCGCGGCCTTGAGTTCGTCCCCAAGCGTACCATGTTTCACTCGTTTGTTTCCCCTTGTCGCGGCGATCGAGGACCGATCGGCAGTTGGTCAAGTGACGAAACGCTGACGGAAAACACTCACGTAACTCCTCCTCGGACAGCACCTGATACTGCCCGGCAACTTTGCGGTATGGGCAAATGATCCGCGCTGCGTTCTTGGCGAGTTGTTCGGCGGAATCCACGTCGGCGATTTTGACCGCCGGCCGCGTGATGCCGCGCTCGATCTCGCACCGGCGGCCATCGATCCCTTTGGCAATACACTGGCCGCCCTCGTCGCACACCAGAAACACGCTGTCTTTCAACGTGGCCAAGCCAACGCGAATTGCGGCGACTTTGCCGAGCGGCAAGCCGGTTGATTCAATGCGGCGCAGGTTTTCCAAATGACGGCCTTTGGCCAGCCGCCACTTGACCGGGTTGAGCTTGCTGAGCGGAATTCGCGAGAAGCGTGCGTTGGCCAGCGACTTTGGTGTCAGCGGCGCAGCGACGGCGTCGAACTCGAAATCCGGTTGCTCGTCTGTTCCCAAAAACAACAGGCATGTGTACGCGCTGGCGTTTTGAAACACGCGCGCGTGGCCGAAGTCAACAATGCGACGGACCGACTGCGTCTGGTGCAGATAGCGTCGAATCGGTTGGCCGGCGGCCGACGTAAACAGATTATTCTGCGTGATCATCGCCAAGCATCCCCCGGGCGCCAGCAACCGATGTCCTGCCAACAAGAACAATAAAGCCAAACTAAAACTGCCTCGGACATAAGGCGCGTAGTGTTCGACAAGTTTCTGGCGATACTCGATCGGCAGGTTCTGCAGTTTCACATACGGCGGATTCGTGGCCACGATGTCAAAGCCGCCGCCGACACGCGCTGCTTGCCAGACTTGCTCGGGTTCCGCAAGCAGTGTGTCACAACTGACGATGCGAAAGTCCGACTCCTGAATGAATTGGCCGTGCTGAACCAACAGCAATTCGGCCAGACAGCGCGCGTGACACACAGCGCTAGGGTCTGTGTCGATGCCGGCCACGCCGTAGCGGAAAGCATCCGCGAGAGTCAGGCCGTAACGTTTTGACAGATGCTGTGCCGCGCGAATGAGAAACCCGCCGCTGCCACACGCCGGATCGCAAATCGTTGGCGTGCCGTTAGCGACGCGAACATGCTGCAAGGCGTGCTCGATCAAGTAGTCGATAATCAAGTCCGGCGTATACACGACGCCGTGCGAGCGGCGGCGGTGGGCGTCAGTCAGTGTTTCGAGCGCGAGTTCCAAGTCCTTGATTGCACACGGCGACGCCGCGCGCGGGAATGCGGCCAGCACCGCGTCCGTTTCGGCATGATCAGCCGTCTCGAGTAACTGCATCGTCGCGGAACAGCGTCCGACTTGGCGTAACGACAGTCGATGAGACCGCGACCACTGCTGAATCACGGCCGCGCGCACCGCCGCGGTGGAATGGTTCTTGCAGAACCGGGCCGCCAAACCCGCGAGATTCGCGGATTGCCTGCTCTTCCTTCGCATCCGTGCAAGTGCTGTCATCTTTGCTTCGGGACGACGTAGCTATCCCAGGAAACGCTTAACGGTAACCCGAAAATCTCCGAGCAGTTCGGGCAAACTAAACTCGTTGTCAGCTACAAAACTGAGCGTCGGCCGATCTGCAAAATGTACGTTGAGCATTTTGGATTTCGGATCAAGCACCGCCACGGCCACGACGCCGGCATCCAAGTACTCGGCTACCTTGGACAGCACCTTCGGCCACTTATCGTGTGGCGAGCAAACTTCAAACACCAGTTCGGGAGCGACGTTGGGATAGCCTTCGGGATCTTCACCTTTCGGGATGCGATCGTAACTGTAGAAAGCCACGTCCGCTCCTCGCACTGTGTCTGGGCCGCGCTCGGTTACCACGCCGCTGTCGTTGCTTAAGACGTGACCCAGATCATGCTCCTCGACATAGTTCCCAACAATTCTGGCGACGTTGGCGCACACCTTGCCGTGTCGAAAGCCGGGCATGTTCATGACGACGACCTTTCCGCGCACCAGTTCAGTGGGCTGACCGTTGTCAGGGAGCACCCTGTACTCTTCGGCGGTAAAAAGTGTCTCGGTGGTAGCCATGTTGAAAGGTTCCCAAAGCAAAGGGACGCAACCGCACGCTGCCGCATTACTGCGCCCATTATACGCCGAAGCTACTTCTTTTCGACTACCCAAATGTTGCGGAACACGACGGGGTTGCCATGGTCTTGCAAGTACAAGGCATCCGGCGCGGGGCCTTCGGGGTGACGGCCGGGAGTTCCGTGGGCAAGTTCCTGGTCGTCGTGAATCACCACACCGTTGTGCCGCACGGTGATCCGGCCGTTCTTGATCTTCTTGCCGCCCTCGTCGTAACGGGCGGCGGTGAAGTCGATGTCGTAGGTCTGCCACGACAACGGCGGGTAGCACATGTTTACAATCGGCTTGTTGATCGAGTAGATGCCGCCGCATTCGTTGTCCTTGCCGTCCAGCCCAAAGCTGTCGAGCACTTGAATCTCGTAGCGGCTTTGGGGATACACGCCGCTGTTGCCGCGCCCTTGTCCGCGGGCCTGGGGCATGAACGGCGTGCGGAATTCGATGTGCAGCGAGTGGTCACCGAACTTTTGCTTGCTGTCGCAGTTGGTGGCGCCTAGCAGATTCTCTTCAACAATCTTGCCGTTGTTAAAATTGTCGGCCGAACTGCCGTCGAACAGCACGCTCGCGCCTGTGGGCGGCTTGGCACCCAGCGTGGGGCTCGTGCGCACGACCTTCGTCAATTCAAACTGCTTGTTGCCATCGGCGTCAGCCAGCGTCAGCACGCCGCCCTTGATCGTGGCAGTGCCGTTCTTCGTCTTGAACGTCGTAACGCTATCCTTGCTCTCGCCGGTCGCCTTCTCCATACCGTCATCGCGCCGCCAGCCTTCGCCGGGCAGGCCGCCTTGGTAAATCACCAGATCGAACTTGCCATCCCCCAGCGCGATCACTTGCGCCCCGTGCGGCGCACGCGCTTCGACAGTCAGCTTCTCGACATACTCCCCTTGAACCTCGAAGTCCGGCCCGGCCTTTTCCGGATCGGTAAACGCTTGAGCCTTACAAGCGGTCGAAGCGGCGACGGACAGACATGTCGTTAGGGCGAGCAGCAGTAGATGTCGTGGTGCGAACATGATCGTGTACTCCTCAAAGAATTCGAGTCAATTGGGTGAAAGCGGCGGCAAGCCGAACGAGCGCACGGCCACCGTGGCTGCGTATTGTGACACGAGCAGAATCGCGACGCAAGCTCGCCGCACGTATTAGGTCCTGGCGGACGCATCGGTGACTCGCCATTCGAGCACCTTGTCCAGCGCATCCAAGGAGCGGCAAATCGTTTCGATTCCAGGATTGGCCACGCGGCCGTTCTCCAGGCGGCTGAGCATGGCTTTGTCCATGCCCGACCGCTCGGCAACATCCGACAAACTAAGCTGCACCTGTTCACGCAACTTGCGAAGATTGCCAACCAGCAACCGCAAGTTTAAATACGCGCCCAGTGACATGGGATTCCCGCTCAACTCGCCACGGGCCGCTAGCTCTTCCAGCGTGGGCTTGTCTTTGAACGTCTCCCGGATCGCCCGATGACGAGCCCGGTCTTCCGGCGTCCAGTCGATTTTCTTTTGCACGCGCTTGATGGCCATGATCGGTTCCTTATCTGGATCTGCGTGCCAAATCGTGTGCGTTGGCGCGCTATCCCGTCCAGCCGCGGGCGACTTCGACGAGGGTGCGGACGAACGCGCCGCTGGCACCGCCGTCGAGCCAGGGTTTGGAACTTTCCAGGAACGAGGGGCCGGCGATGTCGATGTGCACCCAGGGTTTACCGGCGACGAATTCTTCCAGGAACTTGGCGGCCGTGATCGCGCCGCCCCAGCGTCCTTCGCCGACGTTTTTAATGTCGGCCACTTCGCTTTTGATTTGCTCGCTGTATTCGGGGAACATCGGCAATTGCCAGGCGGGTTCGCCGCAGGTGCGCGCGGCGGCGGCGATCGTGTCGCACCACGCTTGATCGTTGGTCATCAGGCCGGCGACGTCGGTGCCCAAGGCGACGACGCAAGCGCCGGTGAGCGTTGCCAAGTCGATGATCTTTGTCGCGCCGCGCTCGACGGCGACGTCGAGCACATCGGCCAGCACCAAGCGGCCTTCGGCATCGGTGTTCAGCACCTCGATCGTCTTGCCGCTGCGCGCGGTGAGCACGTCGCCCAGCTTGTACGACTTGCCGCTGAGCATGTTCTCCACCAGGCCCATCAAACCGATGACGTTGATGGGCAGCTTGAGCCGCGCGATGGCTTGCATGGCGCCCAGCACCGTCGCCGCGCCCGCCATGTCGCACTTCATGGTCTTCATACTATCGGTCGGTTTGATGGACAGGCCGCCCGAATCGAATGTCACGCCCTTGCCGACCAGCGCGAGCATTGGGTCGCCGGAATTGCCGCCGCTGTGTCGCAGGATCACCAGCCGCGCCGGCCGATCCGAACCGCGGGCCACGGCCAGCAGCGATCCGCAATGTTCCAGCTCCAGCCGGTCTTGATCCCACGTTTCGATTTCCAAGCCGCAGTCGCGCGCCACGTCTTCCGCGGCGGCGGCGAACGATTCGGGATAGATTTCGCTGGGCGGTTCATTTACCAGCCGGCGAGTCAGATTGACGCTGTCCGCCAAGATCTGCCCGGACGCCAGAACCGCTTCATCGCTGTGCTCCCAAAGTATCTCGTCGAACGGGTAGCGTTTCTTTTCCGCGCGGTACAAATCCTGGCCGTGGCAACCGACGGCGGCGGCACAGACGCCGGTCTCGACAAGATCGTCGGCCCAGTCGTCACTGAGGTAGAAGGCCACGCGCTGGCGTTTCTTGCCGGCCAATTGTTTCGAGGCGGCCGATGTGGCGCGAAATGCCGCGCCGCAGTCCAGCTTCTCTCTCGCACCCAGACCGACGATCAGCACTTGCGACGCGCTAATGCCCGTCGGCGCCAGAAGCTGAGTCAGCTCGGCGTGCTTGCCCGTAATGTCCTTGGATTCGACCAGCCGACTCAGCGCGCCGCCGGTGGCCGCATCGACTTCCGCGGCGGGTCCGCTCAGCGCGCTGTCCGCGTAATGACCGACGACCAAGGCATCGGCCGCGATCTGCGTGATACTCGTTTGCGTTGCTGTAATTCTCATCCGTGTTCGCTCCTTCTGTTGCGAACATCGTCGCCGATTTTTCGCCGAATCTCAAGAGGGAGATCGCGGGCAGCGCGCGTTATGCCACTTATCATTCGGCCTCGAGCACCGTGCGCCAGCGGCGGGGCAGCGCCGCGAAGGCGCTTTTGTAAGTGGCTTCCAGCGGCACGGGAACATGCGCGCCCGGTTCCAGGAACAGCGGCATGTCGGTCAACCGATCGCCGACAGCCAGCGGCTGGACGTAGGCTCGCACGGTGAGCGCCGATTCGTATGCGGCCAGCGTCAACGGCTTGTCGGCCGCTGCCGCGTATTCTTGCCCGGTGATCTTCTCCCAAATCACACCGTGAATTCCCTGAGGATCTCGCGGTCCCGGCGGATGCAGATCGAGGATCAAGAGATGAATCCGCTGGTCCAGCAGTTCGGCCGCCTTTTCGATAAACGACCGGATGGCATTACGGCCGGACTTGTTGCCGGACGAAACGACTTCCACGATCGCCGCAACCCGGTCACCGCTGACGTGTCGTACGACGATGGCGCTCGCTTTGCGGCGATAAAACTCCACGTCGGATTCCGCAACGACTGCAACCTGCGGCGGGGCGAACAGCACCGCACCCGCCGAATCCATTGCCGCCGTCACGGACGACATGTCGAATTCTTCGTCCTTCATGGATGGAATCGTGAGCGAGTCGCGTCTAGACTCTGCCACATGCTGTTCCACCATCGCGTAGTGGTCGTTCGGCAACAAGCGGCGATTCAACGCTCTTTGTATCTCTTCAATCCACGAATGATGGAAATCGTGAAAGATTCCGGCGTCCATCTTCGACCAGTCGTGAACTGGCATGGCTTTCGTCTCCAACGAGCGATGTTCAAGTATTGCCTATCTCTCATCATATCGCCAATTCATTTGACGTCGTTACCGCGGACGCGCTGTCGATAGTACTTTAAACCCGGAAAGAAGAAGCAGGCAGCGGAGACGACGCCGAAGATCAGGTGCGCGTAGTTCGGCCAGTAGGCCATTGCGGCGGCGGTCAGGAACAAAGCGGCGGCCTGAATGTAAAACGCCCCAGAGAGAATGCCGGCCTTGACCAGAAAGACCATGCCGTTGATCAGGCCCAGGACCGGAGACAGCTTGAGCACATCCAGTTTCAGCCATGCTTCAAGCGGAAACAAAAGCGCCACGCCGATCATGCTGGCGGCCCAGATGTGCGCGATCTGACGTTCGACGAACATCACCGGACCCATGCGCCGCCGCAGCACCCAGAACACCGCGGCCCATGTGCCCAGGCCGGCAGTCCAAAGCGCGAAGTAATACATCCGCTCGCGCACTCCGATCCAATACAAAACATTCGTCAACAAGCACGCGATGAACAGCGCCAGACTGTGCCACATCCAGAGCAGGCCCCAATTTTCCAGCACGGTGGCATGATGCGTCTCGCGAAACATGCGGGCCAGCACTTGCGTGAATCGGCCGCTGCGGGCGGAGATCGTTTCGTCGTTCAGATACGCTTCCAAATCATTGGCCAGCGCCGCGGCGCTCTCGTAGCGCAAGTCCGGCGGCTTTTGCAAACAACGCAAGGCGATCATTTCCAGATCGCGATCGGCCTTCGGATTGAGCACGCGCGGCGGGACTGGGTCTTGCTCTAACACCAGCAGCACCGTGTCGACCGGCGTGGCCGCTTGAAACGGAGGGCGACCGACGAGCATCTGATAGAGGATCGTGCCCAGGCTGTAGACATCGCTGGCGGGACTCACATGACCGCGTCGACCGGCTGCCTGCTCGGGGGCCATGTAGTTCGGCGTCCCCAAAATAGCTCCGGTGTGGGTCAGGCTCTCTTCGGCCGAGAGCCGCTTGGCCAGCCCAAAGTCGGTGACGTGGGGCAGGCCCGCCTGATCGATGATGATGTTC
>JBGTKH010000686.1:0-7840 GCA_041744735.1 Pirellulaceae bacterium
GCGGTTTCGAGCCGTGCCGCCGGCGCTGGGCGGGTGGGCCATTTCGGCCGACTTCGGCGCGGTCTTGCTCCGCTGGATTCAAGACCGTCGGCCGCGCACGATTCTGGATTTGGGTGGCGGTGCTTCGACCATTCTCGCCGCTTATTGTTTGGAGCAACTGGGGCGAGGGCAGGTGGTGGCTGTCGATCACTCGTCACGATTTGCAGACGCTACCGCCGCAGACATCCGTCGACACGGCCTGGAGTCGGTCGCCGGCGTGCGGCACGCGCCGCTGGTCGATCTGTTGATCGAGGGCGAAACCTGGCCTTGGTACGACCGCACTGTGTTCGCGGATCTGAACGAGATCGATCTGTTGATCGTGGACGGGCCGCCGCAACACAACAACCCGCGCGCCATGGTCCGCTACCCGGCGCTGCCCGTGCTGTACGACCGGTTGAGCCCGGACGCGATCATCTTGATCGACGACGCCGCGCGCAGCCACGAACAGCAGATGACCGCAAGTTGGCTGCGCCTGTTCGGCGTCGACCGAATCGAAGCACCGAGAACAGAGAAGGGGACGCTGGTTCTGCGAAAGAGGCGCGCGGGCGTTGTTATGTCAGAGCCGCGGCAGGGTGGCACTGGTTAACGCGTTAACTGAGGCCGTTCCAACTCGGCAACAGCCGGCGGGTCGCCGCGGCGTAAGACCTCAATCAATTTGGCAAACGACAGTTCGTCGGCCATAGCAAACCCCGTTTGACAAGACTCGAGGGATTGTCGCATGACCGTGTCGCGCTCGTCTGGGTTGGATCGGGTGGCTGACCGCTTGGGTTTCCGCCGGGCTAAACGGCCATCGAAGCTGAGACAAACGTACCGTCGCAGGCTGTCCAGCGAGCGGCTGGAGGACCGTCAACTGCTGGCGGCCGATATTGCGATCACCGGTTCGCCGTGGCAGAATGCAGACAGTGCCCGCGATGTCAACAACGACGGCCAAGTCACCCCGCTGGACGCTTTTGTGCTCGTTTACGACCTAACCAGCAACGGCCCGCGCTCGCTGCCCACATCCCCGGCCCCGCCGGACGTCTCCGAACCATATCTGGACGTGGACGGCGATGGCTCGGTGTCCGAGACCGATTTGAATTTGGTCATCGACTATCTCCACGAAACGGGCCAAATCAGCGACGAAGATTTCTACGGCGGCGCCGCAGAACCGTCAGGCCCGTCTGGCGCTTCAGGTCCGTCCGGGTGCTATGAGGAGGGCAAGCTATGACGACTCCCTTGCCAACCTCGTTTAACCGCAAGCCGCAGGCGTGCGCGGGTGCACGCACACCGTCACCCAACCGCCGCGCGTGCCTACGGCGTGCGGTTAAACGACATAAGGAGCACTCACCTTGAAACGCCGCACACTTAAGAGCCGTCGTCGAATCGAAAGCCTCCGCCGGGCGTGCCGCTATCGACGCCTGCGGCTTGAAGCGCTCGAAGTCCGCAATCTGCTGGCCACCGATTCTAATCCCAGCGACATTCACACGGCGACCATTCACTGGGGCGATGGCAACGTCACCGCGGGAAGCGTCGGCCAAGCCACCGACACCGTGACCGGAAGCCACGTCTATCACAACGGCGGCCCGTCGATTGTTCACGTGCAGGCATCTCGACGACGAGCGCATCCTCAAATATTGTAGTTTCGGCGCAACAACGCTCACTTGTGTGCCGGTGCGCCGCTTAACAACGCGGAGTGCTCTGATGCGATACCCTGTGCGTTTCTGGACTTGTTGCATGGCGGCCGCGGCTTTGATGCTGGGCGCGAGGGGAAGCTTAGCCGACGACAAGTTGAATCAGCGGATGGAGGAGTTACTGTCGGCACCGCACTACAAGCACGCGCATTGGGGGCTGTTGGTGATGGACATGGAATCGGGTGAGACGGTGTACGAACTGAATGCCGACAAACTGTTTGCGCCGGCTTCGACGACGAAACTTTATTCGGTGGCCGCCGCGCTCGATGCGCTGGGGGCCGATTACCGGTTTGAAACGCCGATCTATCGCCGCGGCAAGTTGACGGAAGGCGGTGAATTGGACGGCGATTTGATTCTCGTGGCCAGTGGCGATCTGACGATGGGCGGACGTACGACGGCCTTGGGTGAAATCGCGTTTACGAATTGGGACCACACGTACGCGAATGGGAACGACGAAGCCACGCTCACCGAACCCGATCCGTTGGCGGGGCTGAACGAGTTAGCGCGACAGGTCGCCGCGGCAGGCATCCGGCGCGTGCGCGGCGACGTGCTAATCGACGACCGGCTGTTCGATAAGGACACCAGCACCGGCAGCGGCCCGAGTCAACTGACGCCGATCCTCGTCAATGACAACTTGATCGACTTCGTGATCGAGCCGACCGAACCGGGCCAACCGGCGAAGGTCACTTGGCGGCCGCAAACCGCCGCCTTTCGCATCGACGTAAAAATGCAAACGGTGGCCAAAGACCGACCGCTGGAAACTTGGATTCGCGATCTCGGGCAAGGGCGCGTGCTATTGCACGGCACGATTCCCGCGGGCCACAAGCCGCTCGTGAGAGTGTACGAGGTGCCCGACGCGGTCGCCTTCGCCCGCTCGCTGTTGATCGAAGCACTGCAGCGAGCCGGCGTCACCGTCGGTGCCTCGCCGCTGGCCGACCATCCGCACACGCCGTTGCCGGAGCGTGGCGAATACGAATCAATGCCCGTCGTCGCCAAGCTAGTTTCGCCGCCGTTTTCCGAATCGGCGCGATTGATTTTGAAAGTCAGTCACAACCTGCACGCCAGCACGCTGCCGCTGCTGGTCGCCGCGAAGAATGACAAACGCACGCTCAGCGACGGCTTGCGGCTGCAGCACGATTTCCTGGTGCGCGTCGGCGTTGACGCGGACACCATTTCATTCGGCGGCGGAGCAGGCGGTGCGCGGGCCGATTACGTTACGCCCCGTGCGACCGTGACGTTGCTGAGGTACATGACCACGCGCCCCGACTTCGACGTCTATCACCGTGCCCTGCCGTCGCTGGGTGTCGACGGCACGCTGGCCACGGTGGTCTCCGCCGGCAGCTCGGCGCGCGGTCAGATTCACGCCAAAACCGGAACGCTCTCGTGGAGCAACCTGATGAATGGCGGCCAACTGCTCTCCAGTAAAGCCTTGGCCGGCTACATGACCACCTCGCGCGGCCGCAAGCTGACCTTCGCCCTGTTCGTGAACCACGCCCACCTGCGCGGCGACATCAACACCAAACGCATCGGCAGCGACCTCGGCCGGCTGTGCGAAATCATCTACGACGAGCGATAAGGCAGCCCGCCGAAATTGAGACACCCGTAGCGGAACTCGTGAGAGTTCAGAAGTCAGGGGTCAGACATCCGAAGTCTCACGACTTCGGCTACGGAACGTGCGTAGTCTCGTTTCGGCCGGGCGCCTAACGGTCAATGAAAAACCCTCGCCCGCGGTGTTGCGGGCGAGGGTCGTCAAGGCAGGAGAGGTGATGACGGAGGGCAGACTATCGCGATTTTGTTCCCAGCGCGGCCTTTTTGGCGACGCGGGAACCGGCGCGTGACGTCTTGGCCGAAGCGACGTCGCGCTTCGCGAGTTGACATTTCAATTCGGCGTTCTCGGACAGCAGCGCGGCATGCTGCTGGAGCAAATGCTGCTGTTCGGCGGCCAATTCCAATTGGACCTTTAGTTGCGCGTTTTCCAAGGCGACTTCGACGAGCTCTTCGCGCATTTCGTCGAGGCCCTCGAGCGTTTCCAAAACGCCCTCCAATTGCCCCGTCTCCCTCTGCGACTCCGCCACCGCTTCGATCAGTTGCCGTTGTCGCTCGAAAGACTCCTGCTGCATTTGCAGCATGCGTTCGTAGGCCGCAGCGAGAAACTCCAACTCATGCTTGTCGTGCTTTGTCTTGTGCTTGCCCGCTTTCGCGTGCCCGACGCACTTCTGGCATTTCGATTCGTCCGCATTATGCGAGAGTACACAAATCTGATCACAGGCCGACTTGGCACACGACTGATGCTCACAAGACTGCGCCGCGCAACAGGCGACGTTGGCATCTTCTTCGCCGGTTACTACCAAATCAAAGTCGATGCCGATTCGTTCGCAGTCACTCTGCAGCGTGCCGAAGCCGACACCGACATTTTTGAACAGCCGATCGAGGTGCGGCAACTTGTTCAGCAGCGGCACACCGGCTTGCTGAAATTGTACACATCGCTGCGCAGCGCAATCCGGTTCCTCCGCCCGTGACAAGTTCGCCGTAACCGCTACCGCCACAATGAAGGCTGCTACGATCGATGTCACCCATAACAAACGCTTGGACGCCAGCTTCATGAGAATTCCCTTTCGTGATGAGCCGAGCCGAGACCAAATTCAAGTGGCTGGGATATACTCGAATTCCGTGCCGCGGACAAGACATAGATTCCGCCGACAGGCAACCGTGCAGCAGTACACACGCTAGCGATCTGCCGTGTACAATCGGGCTATGGCTCGAAACTCGTAAACTCTTTTGTTGGGTCGGTCTTTGGCAAGCCGTGGAACTTTCCAGCGCTGGGCGAAGATTGTATGGTGATTGCGAAATTCAAGATCACAGATTCGCCGTAGCGCACACAGCCGACAGTTTAATGCTGACAAACCGCCATGAACACACATCCCCTTCGCGTCACCGTTTGGAACGAATTCATTCACGAGCGGACCAACGCTGCCGTCGGCCAGATTTATCCCGACGGGATTCACTCCGTGATCGCCGCGGCGCTGCGCGAGCGTCTGGGCGATGCGATCGATGTTCGCACTGCGACGCTCGACGAACCGGAACACGGGCTGACCGACGACGTGCTGGCCGGCACCGACGTGCTCATGTGGTGGGGGCACGCGGGACACGATCGCGTGCGCGACGAGATTGTGGACAGGGTGCAGCAGCGCGTGCTGCAGGGCATGGGGTTGGTCGCGCTGCATTCGGCTCACGCCTCAAAAATCTTTCGGCGGCTGATGGGCACAAGCTGCATGCTGCGATGGCGCGAGGCGGCGGAGCGCGAGCGGCTGTGGGTCGTCGATCCGTCGCACCCGATCGCCGAGGGTCTGGCGGACGAATACTTCGAGTTGCCTCACACTGAAATGTATGGCGAGCACTTCGACATCCCCGCGCCGGACGAATTGATCTTCATCAGTTGGTTCGAGGGTGGCGAAGTGTTTCGCAGCGGCTGTACGTTCCGCCGCGGTAAGGGCAAGATCTTTTACTTTCGGCCCGGCCACGAGACGTTTCCCATCTACTACGACGCCAACGTCCGCCGTGTAATCGCCAACGCCGTGCGCTGGGCCGCTCCCACCGGTTCGCTTTATTCGGGCCAAGGCCGTAACATCCCCCAGCCGCTCAGCCCAATCAGCAGCCGGCATGAGGTGGATGAGAGCTTGCATCGGCATTAGACTTGGACTGCGGTGACTCGTCACCGCTTTGGGATGTTTTGATTCTGTTGGAGGAGATCCTAAATTCCTAAAGCGGTGACGAGTCACCGCACTCCAAAGGGAGAAATCTATGACGCGTTGTCTGACATCTTTGATCTGTGTTGTCGCTATTACACCGGCACTTTGGGGCGACGATCTGTCGTTGCCGGAAGGCGTCAAGAGCAACCAGAATCCCAAGGACGTACCGCTCACGCCGCAGGAGGCGCTGAAGCGGATCACGGTGCCGGAGGGTTTTCGCGTGACGCTGTTTGCCGGCGAGCCGCACGTGCGGCAGCCGATCGGCTTCGCGATCGACGACCGCGGCCGGCTGTGGGTGGCCGAATGTTATTCCTATCGCGAGTGGAAGCCGGAAGGCAAGGACCGCATTCTGATCTTCGAAGACACGGACAACGACGGCCAGTTCGACAGTCGCAAGGTCTTCTGGGACAAGGGCAACTATCTGACAGGGTTGCAGGTGGGATTCGGCGGTGTGTGGGTTTGCTGCACGCCGAACCTGATGTTCATTCCCGACCGCAACGGGGACGACGTGCCGGACGGCGAGCCAATCGTGCTGCTGGACGGCTGGTCGACCAAAGGCGTGCACAATGTGCTGAACGGTCTGAAGTGGGGACCCGACGGTTGGCTGTACGGCTGCAACGGCATCACCGCGCCATCGAAGGTCGGCAAGCCGGGCACGCCGGACGATCAGCGAGTGGACATCAATTGCGGCATCTGGCGTTATCATCCAACGCGGCACGAGTTCGACGTGGTCGCTCACGGCACCACGAACCCCTGGGGCTTGGACTTCGATGAATACGGCCAGGCGTTTTTCACCAACTGCGTGATTGCTCACCTCTGGCATTTAATTCCAGGGGCGCATTACAAGCGAATGTTCGGCCAGGATCTTGATTCGCACTCGTACGGCTTGCTGGATTCCTGTTCCGATCACTTGCATTGGACCGGCGGTGATTGGACCAAATCGCGCGGCGGCAAGGGAGAGCACGATGTGTTGGGCGGCGGTCATGCTCACGTGGGCGCGATGATTTACCTCGGCGACAACTGGCCCGACCGGTATCGCGGCACGCTGTTCACTTGCAACGTGCACGGCTACCGCGTGAACAACGACATTTTAGAGCGGCACGGATCGGGCTACGTCGGCCGTCACGGCAAGGATTTTTTCTGGGCTCATGACGAATGGTTCCGCGGTTTGGAATTGCAGTACGGGCCCGACGGCGGTGTGTACATCACCGATTGGACAGACTTCGGCGAGTGCCACGACAACGACGGCGTGCATCGCGACAGCGGGCGGATTTACAAGGTGACTTACAAGGCCACACTGCCGGCCGCGGTTGATCTGGCGCAATTGAGCGACGCGGAGTTGGTCGATCTGCAGCTTCACAAGAACGACTACTTCGTGCGCCAGTCGCGACGGCTGCTGCAAGAACGGGCCGCGGCGGGCAAGCTCTCGGCCCAAGTGCAGGACTCGCTGTGGTCGATGTTTCAGGACCATCCGGACGTAACTCGCAAGCTGCGAGCGATGTGGGCGCTGAATGTGACCGGCGGGCTGTCGCAAGCATCTTTGTTGGAACAGTTGAGCCACGACAGCGAACACGTCCGCTGGTGGGCGCTGCGGCTGCTGTCGGAAGACGCACAGCCGCTCTCGCCCGCCGCGCTATCGAAGCTGACCGACATGGCCAAGCAAGACCAGTCGGCGCTGGTGCGACTCGGCCTAGCGTCTGCGCTTCAACAACTGCCCATCGAGCATCGCTGGTCCGTCGCCGAGAACCTGCTGTCGCACACCGAAGACGCCAACGATCAAAACCTGCCGCTGATGATCTGGTACGGCATCGAGCCGCTGGTGTCCGCTGACGGAAAACGCGCCATTGGCCTAGCCGCCAAAAGCAAGATCCCGCTCGTCCGCCAATACATCGCCCGCCGCGTGGCGGAAAACTAAGTGGGGTAGGCTTCCAGCCTGCCAAAACGGACGGACAGGCAAGATGCCTGCTCCACCTCTCTCAATCATTCGCAGTGCGCCGCTTGGACCAACGCCGATAGGCAAAATACACCGAATCAACTTGCGCCGTGTCATACACCGGTCGTATTCAGCCGTTGATAAATGCGACGGCCGCCGAGACGAACTCGTCGGGCCTTTCGAACGGCAGCATGTGGCCGCATTGGTCGAGGATCTTTAGTTCAGTGTCGGGGATGTGGCGGGCGTAGAATTCGCCGTGAGCCAGCGGGATCAGTTTGTCGTGGCGGCCCCAAATGATCAGCGTCGGACATTGCACGCGGTGCAGGTGCGCGGGGAGCTTGGGGTTGTGAAGATACGGATTCCAGCCCACGCGGGCCGTCGCCTCGCGGGCGCGCAGCCAGAGCAGAATCCGCGGGTCTTCGATCGACGTGGGCATCGCTTCTTCGACG
>JBGTKH010000687.1:0-8178 GCA_041744735.1 Pirellulaceae bacterium
ACGACGCAGTCTTCTCCGTCCGTCCCGGCTTCGACCGTTTGCGACCGCCGCAGCAAACCGCCATCCCCAACCTGATGCTGGCCGGCGACTGGACCCGCACCGGCTGGCCCGCCACGATGGAAAGCGCTGTCCGCAGCGGCTATCTGGCCGCCGAAGCCGTGTTGGCCGACATGGGTAGCGCATCTAGTCTCGTCGCAGCCGATCTGCCGCATTCGTGGCTCGCTCGCCGTGTGTGCATTGTCGTAGCCTGACTCTCCGTGTCGGGTGTGTCGAAATGCCCGACTCGGAGAGTCAGGCTACGTGATTGCGTCAAAGAGTCTGGCGTGCCAGCCGACAGGCGATTAGATTAATTCTTGCGCGTGACTTCGTCGATTGTTCTGCTTGACACCTGCGGGAGCAAGACGTTGGTCTCGTCGTGCTCGATTGCCTCAGGTGACAAGTGAACGATCCGAGCCACCAGCCGTCGGCGGATGAATTTAGTTCGGCCCAGCGGTGGTTCGTGTTGGGGCTGGTGTCGCTGGATTATTTCGTCCTCTATCTGCATCGCAGCTTGGTCAACTACGTCCAGCCGCCGCTGATCGCCGATCTGCAGTTGACCGACACGCAGTTGGGCAAGTTGCAGTGGGGATTTTTTCTTCCGTATGCGATCGCGCAGGTGTTCGTCGGCGTTACTTTCACGACGAAATGCAGATGTCGCTCGGCGATGCCGGTCTGTTCGCCGCCATGATGTTCCTGTTCGGACTGGGCGTGGGCCTGTACCAAGCCAACCTCTGGACCACCACGTTCGAAGTGGTCGATCCCGCCGCCCGTTCAACCGCCATCGGTCTCTTGAATGTCGCCTCCGGCATGTTAGGCTCTTGGGCAACACCTGTTTGCAATTGCTTACGCGAATCCCACGTGATTCATTTGGCATTGCCGGGTATCGACCACAGGAAATCGACCTTGAGCGTTCCCTTGAATTGCGGACTGTCCAGATCGATGTAACGGTCACCGGTATAATCCGGCGCGTTGGGAATATTGTTAGGATTGAAATTGGCCTGCGCATGGCAACTCATGCAGTTGGTTTGAATGCCTACATTGTTCGGCACTTTCATCCCGTTGTACATGCCGGGAATCGAATCCGGCAAAACCGATTTGGAGAAACCGGCCTCAAGCCACGGGTTATAGGCGTACACAGAATTTCCTGTGTTCGTTCCACCGGTGTTTGGCTGAGGCGGGAACAACATGCTGTAAGCCGGCGCGTGAGCATAATTCCTGGGTGCACCCTTGAGTTGCGGCGGCCGATCGTTAGCAATCGCGGCAGAACTTGGAAAATGCGGGGTGTCAGGACTTGGCGACCACCAAAACGTTTGCCACGTCCAACGAGTGATTTCACGGCTGGTAACGTGCATCGCTTGAAGAACGGCGTAGTCGCCCGCGGTCAGTGGATTGGGTTTCGGCGGCGCTGCTTTCTTTTCCTTCTCGGCCTCTTGAACCGCTTGACGCCACTGAGCCAAATTTTGAGCGTTCAACAGTTTCACCTCTTGTTCCGTCAGCACGAAATGGATCAACGAACTCACGTTGTACGTGTTTTGCGGAGTGCGAGAGGCGCCACCGCGATCGCACTTCTTATCTACGGAACCGTCACCCCGTCCTTCGTTCATCAAGTCGATCCATACGCATTGGCCCCAAACGGCTGACGGGAAGGGAACCGAAGGTCCCGGCGGCGTCTTTCCCGGCGGGCCAGGCCAGGCAGCCATCTGATAGTAGCGGCCATCCACCAAGTCCTTCTGTGCGATCGGTTGAAACACCGGCTTCAGCGAGACCCCGGTGACTGGGAAATCCGGAATCTGGGTCTCACCAGTTGTGAGCATCTTCGTCAGCGCGGCTTTGGAAAGAAGTTTGTTGTCGATGATGTGTTGAGCCGCCGTGGGATCGTATTTGACAAAGCCCAACACAGTTGCTCCTCCGGTTTCACGTGCCGCGCCATGCCGCGATAATTGACGAAATGCTTCGAAAGGCCGCGGCGTGGACGTGCGAGCTGCGCGGACCTCAGATTCGGCCAAAATGTCCTGCGGGGTCAACCAAGTTTCAAAGACCCGCAGCTTTTGGCCGGCATAGATTTCATCGGTTTCCGAAGTTAGCGCGGTCCACAAGCCCCAGGCGTGCAAATTGATGGCGTGTTGATTATTGTCATTGACCCATTTGAGAATGGTGTCCTCGGGCTCCGGGAAAGAATAACCCTTGATGCCTGGGTCGGGCAAAGGCACGGGTTTGAATCCATCGGCTGGCTCCGCGTTGCCGACGAATAACAAAGTCGTCACAGCTACGAACACGGCGACAACGAGTGCCCCTGTTTTCGGTAAACTGATAATCGGTTTCATGTCAATTGCTCCTCAAAGATGAATCGGGGCGGATGCACAAAGCACGACCAATCGATTGGCAAGACGTGCCTTCTTCACACGGGACAAGTGGGCAAGTTACGCTCGTCATTGTTTCGCGTTGCCGGCACTGGTCTACATGCAATCTGGCAGCAATCTGGCAGCAATCTGGTCGCAATCTGGTCGCAGCCTTGTGGCCCATTCGGCCGGCGCGGCCTGTCGTTCTTGATAGTAACGGCCCGCGTGTTAGGCTACTTCACCAGCGATTGACCGTGCGGCGCGGATTTGCCGAGCCAGTAGTCGTCCGCGATTTATCGAGGCTGCCAGCGATGAAGATCGACGTCACCAACGTGGAACGCATTTGGGTCGATGTGCCGTATCGCGAGGTGCCGCGGCGGAACATGATTCGGGAGCTGCCGCATTGGACGATTTTTGAAGTTGCAGCGTCGTGCTGATTCAAACAGAATATGAACCGTGCGTTTTTTTGAGGCGTAGCCGAAGTCGTGAGACTTCGGAATTCTCACGACTTCTGCTACCAGATACTGCAATGTCATTGAACCGACGTCAATTCGTTCAACACACGGTCGCCACAGTTTTGGCGTCATCCTCATTAGGTGCGGTCGCAGAAGTCTGCCTGGCCGCGCAAGAAAAACAACCCGTGCTCCCCATCGTCGACACGCACCAACATCTGTGGGACCTGACCAAGTTCCAACCGCCGTGGCTGAAAGGCGCGCCCGCCATTCTCAGCAAGAGCTACGTCACGGCCGACTACGTGGCTGCGACCGAAGGGCTGAACGTTGTGAAGGCGGTCTACATGGAAGTGGACGTCGCTGTCGAGCAACAGGTCGAAGAAGCTCAGCACTTGATCGAACTGTGCAAGAGCCCCGAACATCCCACGGTCGCCGCCGTCATCTCCGGCCGACCCAATTCGGACGGCTTCAAAGCCTACATCGCGCGATTCAAGGACAGCCCGTACATCAAGGGCGTCCGGCAAGTGCTGCACGCGCCCGATGCCAAGCAAGGACTCTGCTTGGAAAAGACGTTCGTCGCGTCGGTTCGGCTGTTGGGCGAGTTGGGCATGAGCTTCGACCTCTGTATGCGGCCCGCGGAATTGGCCGACGGCGTGAAGCTGGCCGATCTCTGCCCCGACACGCGCCTGATCGTCGATCACTGTGGCAACGCTGATCCCAAGGCATTTCGCAAGTCGAATCAAACCGATTCATCCACCACGGCCGACGAACCTTCGCACAACGCCGATCATTGGCGGCGCGACATCGCGGAGTTGGCCAAGCGCAGGAACGTGATCTGCAAGATCTCCGGCATCGTGGCCCGCGCGCCGCAGGGTTGGACCGCCGCCGACCTCGCGCCGATCATCAACCACTGCCTCGACCACTTCGGCCCAGACCGCGTCATCTTCGGCAGCGACTGGCCCGTCTGCCTGCTCGGCGCCAGCCTGCGACAATGGGTGACCGCGCTGAAAGATGTGATCAGCCACCGCAGCGAAGCCGACCAGCGAAAACTGCTACACGACAACGCCGTGCGGCTTTATCGGCTGAGATAGACCTGCCATATGCAGGTGCATTTTTCCGCCGCCACGCTCGGATCGCCCGATGATCTAAATCGGCAGATTCGTTGTCGGCTGTCGAATCATTACGAACGGCAAAGTGTGCCCAAATTCGCGATGTTGCCACGCTGCGTGGAAAGCTGGTCCGATTCACGCAACACAATCGGTAAAACCGCTACGACCGCGCTCGAATCCGCCCCGGTAAAGCGAAAGTTTGCTACGACCCGATTATCCACCAATAGCGATTCCAGTCGAACAACCCTTGCGCGCGGAAGTACCTGAACAATGAATTCCGTAACCATTCTCAATACGTTACGACAATTCGTGCTATTGCTCACAATCCTCTCGGTCGGCACAGTACACACGGGTTGCACAGTCGCGGGCCGCTACGTCGGTGAGTTTCACGATGCGGTGCAAATTCGCAGGCACGAGTGGCGAGAGTTGTCACGGATCCGCGAGGACACGCGAGAAGAGTTGGCCAAGCAACGCGAAGAGGCCAGACGTGTCGCCGCGGAGCGCGACATTCAGGAGGCACTTGTCGCCGCCAGGCGGCAACAATTGGAGGCAGAATTGTGCCAAGCAAGACAAGAGGCCCTGGAACGCCACGTCACGGGCCAGTTCCAAGAATCGCTGGAATCGAAGGTTGCCTTCAACGTCGTCCACGGATTAGAAGTCGGCGAATTGGAAGTGGATATGGAGGAACTAAAGCGACTGATCGAGGAACGCGAGCAGCAGCCCCCGGAGGCACTTGAGAAGCCGCCGGAACCTTTGAAAAAGAAACCCTGCGAATGCTGTGATCGTCCCTGCGGCTGCAAAGTGGGATTGGTACGCAGATTATGTCCCCACTGTCGACTTAAGCCCTGCGAAGCGCATCAGCCGTGCAATGTGACCAGGGAAGAAGATTGCGGCGGTCCCGAGGCGTTAACTCGCGCCGAGCAGGAGCCCCTACGAAGACCGCTTCGACCGACCGAGATTCCGCTAAAGCTGCCGGTCCGGCTTTCCTTTGGCATGGAACAGCCCTATATGGAAGCCGCCCGGATTCGCCGGGAGATTCCAGAAGCGCTGCGCAAACCACCGGAGTATGAGCCGTGCGACAACGGCGCGCCCTGTGATGAAAAAGGCTGCCCCGTGCACTCGCCACATGCCGGCGGGCCGCAGCGCCCCGCCGTACCGCCGGAAATGAAAGACCCGCCCGTGCCAGTCGCCGATCCAATCGACTCGGTCCAAAGCCTACCTCCCACCTCGATCGACGGCACGCGCGTTGGATTTGTGCCCTTTTCAGCAGGCGAATTCTTCTCGCAGCGTCCGCGCCCAGACGAACCGTCGGAAACATTTATGCCGGCCCGCTGGCTTAGCCCGTGACGAGTGAATACTCGTAGCGCAAAATCCGAAATCTCGACCTCGCAATCGTTTGCGAATGACCAAGGCGTATCGGTCCATTCTGTCGGGACCAGCGTTGCAAGTTGGCCATGTCGCGTCATGGGTATAGCCGCGCTAGGACGGTTTGCACTCTCCTGATTCGCGTGGCACTCATCTTTGCACGTCATTATTGCTGTGCGGCCAAATGAAAAACGCCAATCCATTCGGCGGCGAACGTATTTGAACGGGTTCTCGTGCAAACGGGAAAAAACTCGCCCAGAGCCCTCTGCTAGTTGCAATCACTGACGTCGCCTGCTAGCTTGCGATTACCGCAATTGTTTGTCACCTTGCAGGCTGGAGAAAAAGAATGAACCCGAAGAACCGATTGCTCGCCGCGTCCCTCGTGTTTGCTTTTGCGACGGCGTTATTGCACCATGTTGCATCCGCGCAAGACAAGATTGACGTCTCGAATGCGGGTCAGGCTAAATCGAAGCAAGAAACTCTGGCGTGGCTAGCGGCAAACAAGCCAACGGCGCCTTTGATTGTACCGGATGTTTTCTTCACCGCAAAGTTTGACCAAACTTATACGTTCGACATACCTGCAAATCCACCCCTCATGCCAGTCGCTCAGCCCGGTTCCAAAGCCACCTTAAGAGGAGCAGGAACGATCTATAAATATCATGTTGCCAAAGAACTTCGCGACACAATGCTTGCGATTGCAGCGTCACCAGCAGAGAATGTCTTTGATCTTTGGCTCAATGATAAGGAACCGGAACTCTACGCCAAACTGGGTAAGCCACCATTTCCGGCATCGGTGTCGCCCGTTATCCGATTGTTCCTGAAAGATTGGTATGACGAGGTCATGAAGTCCGTAAACCTCGAAAATGACGAGACAGCCAAAACAACCAAATTCAAGGAAGCACTGAAGCAGGCGGCCTACCAGTTTACGAGCACTGCAGTGGATTTTCAAAAGAAAGATGAGGCAATAACCGCGTCGAAGGCGGTCGTAGGCTCGTCTGTGGAGACGTCGCTTCGTGGCGCGGGTTCTCCACCCACTGGAAGCACTGGCGGCTATCACTTCGCAGACGTCGTGCACGAACGATTAATGAATGGGATCTATCGCAGGCACAATCGCAATATGAACAAAATCGAACGCATCAGAGCCAGGCGATAACCATTTTCCAAGATGAGTAAAGTTCATGAAGAGGAGGAGCGTCGATGGGTGATCTATTCAAGGTCTTTCCGCTATCGGATGAAAAGATTGGAAATCTGAAGCGAGTCATAATGGGCCTGGGCGCTGTTGCGGGAGGAAGTGCACTTCCGGGGTTGGGTGCGGTTATTGCTTCTGGAAAACTATTAGAGGCATTGCCAAAGCTCATTTCCAGTGGACATCTGCCAAACGGGCTTTTGGAATCTGGTTTCGATGTGTCAAAACTTGGCGGCGAAGATGGACCGCTCAAAAGGTTTCTGTCTTGGACTGGCAAATCATCGCTTGAGGACGCGATCGATTGGATTAATTCGCAGCCTCCTGATGCATGTGGTGCCACTACCTTAGCCGACCCTCCCGCGGGCAGTTTGCCGCCGTTGTCGGGCGGTCGGCAGCCAATCATGTTCTACGTCCAAGAGATAGATGGGAAAATGCCCGTTCCAAAAATTAAGATGTCGGCCACGGATCCAACGCTCCTGGATCAAGACCAAATTAGAACGGTTTTAGTAAATGCACTAAATTTCTGGGCGTTGAAAATGAATATGGACCCTTCTTCCACTGAGAATGAGGGTAATGCGAATTTGTTGATCTCAGGCAGAACCGGCGGTTTTGGACCAAATGTTGTCGCATTGGGGGATATCGGTCCTGTCCACACCAAGAAATGTCGTTTAATATTTAATTTGGCGGAAACTCTAACCATTCCCGAGTTTATGTA
Source organism: Pirellulaceae bacterium (assembly GCA_041744735.1). Taxonomy (GTDB): domain Bacteria; phylum Planctomycetota; class Planctomycetia; order Pirellulales; family Pirellulaceae; genus JBGTKH01. The sequence continues at coordinate 7,206 of JBGTKH010000687.1, forward strand.
TACCGTAGCACATGAGTTCGGCCACTGTCTTGGCGTCAGCCACGCGGATGTTCCGCGAACTGGTGCGCTGATGAGCCCGGTTATGGACATCGGAGATGGTACAGCCATTCAACCAAGAGAAGTCGACTTCGCAGCCGCAGAAAGAAAAGGTTGGAAAAGGAGCTAACAGGAGCTAACAGCGAAGTCATCAGCAGCATTGCGGGAGCTAAATCATGAAATCACCCATTGTCACGCTTATTCCCGTCACGTTTCTATTCTATGGAGTTGGAATAGGCTTCGCTCAAGGGCAGGATAAGCCACCGGGTTCGATTAAATTGCTGCCGGGTTACTCGCATCAGGCGCTGCGCGGCATTGATACGCGTGTCGGCAAGATCAGCCGCAAGGATGGCTTGACGATCCAGTATGACATTGGAACCTTGGCCGGAAATTACGCCGAGGCGCGGAAGGATGAAGCGGTTTGGTTCAAGGTGCAAGTGCTCAACGGCCAAACTGTGCACGTGGCGTTCACGAATGACAAGACGTTGTACGTCACTTTTACGAACGGTCCGGCGAATTTTTATGCAACCGTCAAGACCGAAGAAGACCTGGCGGACGTATTACTGATGCTCTCAACTTACACTCCGAGCCGAAAGTAATCGTTTCTGTTTGCACGCAGGCGTCGCCGCGATTGGTTGACGGGGGCTTGGCGGATTTCGTTGCACAGCCGTATAATTCGCAATTCGTCTCCCGCTGTTGGCTGGCGGGTTTTTTGTTTGCGTCGGCTGTTAAGGGCCGATTTGTCAATGGATTTGCCGGGATGGCCGCCATCGTAATACGTGCCGGAGAGAGTGCCAAACGCGTCGCGGACGAGCGCGTGTTGGTGTTGGACTTTGGGTCGCAGTATGCACAGTTGATTGCTCGCCGGGTGCGGGAGCAGAATGTGTACTGCGAGATTGTGCGGCACGATATCTCGGCGGAGCAGGTGCGGGGGCAT
>JBGTKH010000688.1:0-6245 GCA_041744735.1 Pirellulaceae bacterium
ATCGGCGAGGGATAGTTCGGCGTCTTCGGCCGGTCATGTCGCCAGACAATCCGGCCGGTCGAACGATCCAGCGCCGCGATTGCCCCGCCTCCTTTGTTGTCGGCCGACACGATCACCAGTGACTCGTACACAGCCGGCGACGAACCGTAACCTTGATGCACGACATAATCTGTGATCTTCGTTTGCCAGAGCAACCTGCCGTCGCGGCTGAGCGCGGATGTCAATACCGCATCGCCATTCAGAAAGTTGATGAACAACCGCTGTCCGTCGCAGGCCACCGTCGACGAGGCGAGCGACGCCTTAAGGTTCCCCTTTACTTCGAGCCCGCCGCGATGCACATCGGTCCGCCACAACAGCCGTCCCGTTTGCCGGTCGAAACAATGGACCGATTGACGTTGCTGATCGATCTCGGCAGTGGCCAAATAGACATGGTCACCAACGACCGTGGGCGATCCATGTCCACGGCCGGGCACGGGGATTTTCCAGAGGACGTTTTCCGAGTCGCTCCAACGCAGCGGCGGCTGCTGATCCGCCGCCGCCACGCCATTGCGATTCGGCCCCCGCCACCACGGCCAATCCGTCGCGGCAAATGTGATCGGTTCATTTTCCAAAGCGACCAACGGTTCGGAAGCGTGAATTGACAAGGCCAGGAGCAACGTATTCATCACGCCCGACAATAGCAGCAGCGTTCGACTCATGATGGTGGGAATCGATTCGGGAAGGAGGGGAAGGTGGGAGGACAAAGTAACGACAGCCAACTGTGCCCCAGAGTTTAGCCTGCCGTGGTCAATGCACGCAAGGCGCACGACAAAGCCCCTTCCGTCCGTTGACGGAAGGGGCTTGTCTTTTCTTTGCGACAATTCTCTTACGCGGCTAAAATCCAACGCCCACCGAAATTCGCGGGCCGCGATAGTAGACGCCGGAGCCGTAACCGTAGTACCGCGGCGAATAGCCGTAGTTGCCACCGTACCCGCCGTAATAGCTTCGGCCATAGCCGCCGTAGTAGCCGCCATAACCGCCGCGGTAGTACGAGCCGTAGCCGTACGACGGCGCCGAGTAATAACCGTAGCCTCCGCCGTATCCACCGTATCCGCCCGAGCGGCAGTGGTCGGCCAGAGCGGGGCTGCTCATCAGCGCCAGCATGGCAAACAGGGCGAGCGCCATCAATAAACGTCTCATGATTCACTCTCCTTATGACAGGGCGAGACCCGTGCCGCTCCAACGAGCACTCTCGCTGCCGGCGCCCCCGCCAAGAGGCTTCGCGGCATCGGATGAACAATTAGTCTGAAATCAATTATCGGGTACTGGTCCTCGCGAAGCAAGTCCAACCGACCACGGGGAACCGCATCCCCGATTGTTTCTCGCTCTGCCTGAGTGCAACCGTAGCCGGCCAGTGGTAAACTTGGCCCTCGTTGGTCAATCCGAAAGACTTGTTGGACACCAAGATCGTTGGCGCGGCGCCGTTAATTTACGGCGACTAAGTTGGACTCATCAAGATGGCCGACCCAAAGACAACGGCAGATGCATTGATTATCGGCGCCGGCCCCACGGGTGCCGTCGCGGCAAAACGGCTAGCCGAGGCCGGCATGCGCGTGATGGTGCTCGAGCAAGGTGATTGGCCGGACTACTCGAAGGCGCGAGCCGATCACGCGGACTTTGAACTTACCGCCGGCCGCGACTGGTCGCCGAATCCGAATCGCCGGCAAGCGCCGGCGGATTATCCGATCAGCGACGTCGATTCAGACATCTCGGCCGTGTTATATAACGCAGTGGGTGGGAGCACGGTGGTGTACGCGGCCCATTGGCAGCGCAACATGCCGTCAGATTTTCGCGTCCGCACGCTCGACGGTGTGGGCGACGATTGGCCGCTGACATACGAAGACCTCGAACCTTTCTACGAGCAAGTTGAAATCGATTTCGGCGTATCGGGGTTAGCCGGCGATCCGGCGTTTCCGCCCGGCAAAGGGCCGCCGTTGCCGCCGCCTCCGCTGGCGTCGATGGGCCGCCGAGTGGCCAAGGCACACAATCAGCTCGGCTGGCACTGGTGGCCGGCGCCGAACGCCATCGCCACGCGCCCTTACAAAGGACTGCGCGAGTGCACACAGCGGGCAACGTGCATGTGGGGCTGCGTCGAAGGGGCGAAGGCATCGGTTGACCGGACTCACTGGCCAAGCAACATGGAATTGGGTGTTCAGCTCATCACCGGCGCGCGCGTTCGGCGACTGGAAGTAAACGGCCGTGGCCTTGTCACCGGCGCGACGTATGTCGACCGACAGGGCCGCGAACATTTTCAACCGGCCGACGTTACGATCCTCGGAGCCAGCGGCATCGGCACGCCGCGATTACTGTTGCTCTCTGCGACAAGCGCGTTTCCCAATGGTTTGGCGAATTCGTCGGGGCTCGTTGGTCGGCGGCTGATGATGCATCCATTCGGCGTGGTCGTCGGTTTGTTCGACGAAGATCTCGGCAGCACGCACGGCATGTGGGGTCAGCATCTGCATTCGCTGGAGTTCTACGAGACCGATGCATCGCGCGGCTTTGTACGCGGCGCCAAATGGGGTTTGCAGCCAACGGGCGGACCGTTGTCGATGACCCGCAGTTATCCCTGGGGCGACAATGCGATTTGGGGCGCGGGATTCCACGCAGGAATCCGCAAGCGGCTGGGACGCTCGGCGATGTGGGGCATTATTGCCGAAGACTTACCCGATGAGGAGAACCGCGTGGTGCTCGACGCCGAACTGAAAGACAGCGATGGCATTCCCGCGCCGAAAATCGTTTACCGCATGTCAGAGAACTCGCACCGCTTGCTGGATTTTCATTTGGCCCGAGCCAAAGAGTCATTGGAAGCAGCCGGGGCATTCGAAACCGTCATCGCGCCGCTGATTCGCGAAACCGGCTGGCATCTGCTGGGGACGTGCAAGATGGGTGGCGATCCGGCAGCGTCGGTTGTCGATGCGTGGGGCCGAGCACACGACATCTCGAACCTGTACATCTTTGACGGCAGTATCTGGCCGACGTCGAGCGGCATGAATCCCACGGCCACGATCGCCGCGCTGGCGTTGCGCTGCGCCGATCATCTCGTACACGAGCGCTCGCGGCAGGAGGTGCCCGTATGATGTTCAGCGATCAAGATCGTCAACTGCTTGCCGCGCTGGCCGACGTGTTGATCCCGGCCGCCGACGGCATGCCCTCAGCCAGCCAAGCCGACGTGGCAGGCCGCGGCCTAGACCAAGTGCTAACGGCCCGCCCCGATCTAGACGCCGGACTAAGCGATGTTTTGAATCAGGCGAGCGGCCTCGACCCGGCTCAATTCATCGCCGATCTGCAAGCCAATGATGCGGCCGCATTCGGCGTGCTGGCCGAGATCGTTCCGGGTGCTTACTTCATGAACCAGGAAGTGCGACAGGCGATCGGCTATGCCGGCCAAGGCCCGCGGACCATTGACCCGCGACCCGACTATATGGACGACGACCTCTTGGCATCCGTCATCCGCCGTGGCCCCATTTACCGCCCGACGCCAGACCTCCGACTGAAGTGACCCTCCAATTCTCGGTCTTCCATCTTCCGTCATGCTTAAGCGTCTTGCCATTGTCGCCGCTCGCGTGCTGCTCTGTCTCGCCATAGGCATCGCATGGTTGTGGTGCGTGTTGGCGCTGTACTTCTACCCGCTCGCGCCGCGCTGGCTGGGTGCAGTGTTCGCACTGAGTTTCGCCACGGCGACCATTTATCTGGCGCGCCGTGTCAAGAATCGGCGCCGCGCTGTGCGTTATTTCTGCATAGCGGCTCTGCTTGTGTTGCTCGTGTGGATCGTTGCCCGGCCAACACACGATCGGCCGTGGTCGAAGTTGCAAGCGGTCATGCCGCAGGCCGAGTTCAACGGCGATCACGTCACGATCCGCAATTTCCGCAAGACGATTCTTGGTCCGGGAGACGAGTATCAAGTGCAGCATGATGATCGCACGTTCGACCTGAATGAGCTGGAGTCCGTCTGGTTCGGCGTGCAGCATTTCCAATCGCTGAAAGGCGTGGCGCACACGTTCATCAGCTTTGGCTTTCGGACGGGCGAGTATCTGGCCATCAGTGTCGAATCCCGCCGCGCTGAAGGGGAAGACTTTTCACCGTTGGCCGGTTTCTTTAAACAGTACGGACTGATTTATATCGCGGGGGACGAGCGAGAAGTGATCGGCCAGCGCTCGCTGCGCGGCGAAGACCCGATCTACCTGTATCCGATCAAGGCCGACCGGCGGCAGATGCGAGCCATGTTGCTGTCGATGCTCCGCCGCGCGAACCAGTTGTCGGCACAGCCGGAGTTCTACCACACGCTCACCAACAACTGCACCACCAACATCGTTAACAGCTTCAACGAGATCGCCCCCATCTACATCAGTCCCTACTCGCCGCGCATCGTGTTCCCCGGCTATTCGGGCCAAGTCGCCTACGATCAAGGCCTGATTGACAGCGCCGAGCCCTTCGCCACTTTCCAACCAAAAGCCCAAATCAACACGCTCGCCCGTGCCGCCGCCGATGCCGAAGATTTCTCGCAGCAAATCCGGGCAAAGCTTCAAAGCAAATGATGCAATGTGGCCAGTAGATATTTGAAAGCTTTTATCTTGTAGCGGAATTCGTGAGAATTCCGAAGTTTTACAACTTCGGCTACGGTTTTGAAATGTTCCTCAATGTCGACTTTCAAATACTGATCATGTCGCCGTGGCGATCTCTAATGCTTGCTTGAGTTCAAACGGTTGAATCGGTTTGGCTAGGTAACCGTCCATGCCAGCTTGCATACATTGCTCGCGATATCCCGTGACGGCGTGTGCCGTCATGGCCACGATCGGTATGCGTTGACCGGTGCCGGACTCTCGCCGGCGAATGGCCGCCGTGGCTTGCAAGCCATCCATTTCGGGCATTTCCAAATCCATAAGAACAATATCAAACGCCGAGCCATTTAGAGCTGCCAAAACTTCGTTGCCGTTGTTTGCAATCTGTACTTGATGACCCTGTAATTCTAGAAGTCCAACGGCCACGTCTTGGTTGATCAAACCGTCTTCCGCGAGTAGCACACGTAAACTTCGGAATTCCGCCGTAGATTCCTGATTGGAAACCGCCGCTGTACCCAAACTCGGCGATTGCTCATTTGTCTTGGCGAATGATGCTGTGAAGTGAAAGGTGCTTCCCAAGCCCGGCTGGCTTTCCACCCAGATCCGGCCATCCATCAGATGCACCAGTTGTGATGAAATTGCTAGTCCAAGACCCGTCCCGCCAAAGCGACGCGTGGTGGAACTGTCAGCTTGGCTAAACGATTCAAAGATGTGCTGTTGCTTATCCGGCGAGATACCGATGCCCGTATCTCGGACGGCGAAATGAAGTTGATAGCCGGATGTCGTAGGATGGACGCTCTCGTCCATCCTTCGGAATTGGACGGACGAGGGCGTCCATCCTACTTCAGGTGCGGCCGATGGCCGCGCCAAGTTTGACGGCTGCAACGAAACCTCCACCAAGACCTCGCCCTGAGGTGTGAACTTGATGGCGTTCCCGACGAGGTTTACCAGGACCTGTCGCAATCGAACAGGATCTCCGAGAAGTCTAGGCGGGACATTTGGTGCGACCTGACACGTCAATTCCAATCGCTTCTTCGCCGCAATTGCGGCGAGAACCTGCACTGCACCCCACACGACCTCGCGCAGGTCAAAGGCGATCGATTCCAGTTCCATTTTGCCGGCTTCGATTTTGGAGAAGTCCAGAATGTCATTCAACAAAGTCAGCAACGACTCGGCCGACTGCTTCACGACCGTCAGATATCCCAGTTGCTGCGACGACAGTTCGGTATTCAAGGCCAATTCCGTCATGCCGATGATGCCGTTCATGGGCGTGCGAATCTCGTGACTCATCGTCGCCAGGAACTGACTCTTCGCGCGGCTGGCGCTTTCGGCGACTTCCTTTGCAGCGCGGAGCAGTTCTTCGGTTTGTCGCAGTTCGGCCGCGACTCGCTCAAGCTCGTGATTCGAGCGGGCGAGTTCCTGAGCACGCGCTTCCACGGCCGCGGTGCGTTCGAAGACCCGTTGCTCCAAGGACTCATTCAATTTGGTTAGTTTTTCGAAGTTCTCAGCATTCTCCAGCGCGGCACCAGCAATGGCGGTGATAAAGTCGGCCAGCCGCTCCTCGTTGGCGCCGAACAGCCCGCGTAATTGTTGATGGCAGACGTGCAAGACGGCGACCACCCGGCCGCGGACCAGTATCGGAGCGGC
>JBGTKH010000689.1:0-11249 GCA_041744735.1 Pirellulaceae bacterium
ACCGAACATCGCCAGCGACGCACACACATTGGCCTCGCCGCCGCCCCACGTCACTTGCACGCGCCCCGGCACCGCCTGCGGCCAACGCAGGTGCCCTTCGGGAGCGATGCGGGCCATGATTTCACCGAACGCTAAGAACATCTCGCATCATCCTCTCAGGTAGCGGAATTCGTAAGAATTCCGAAGTTTTACAACTTCGGCTACGGTCATGAAATGTCCTGTAGAGACTTACATATTCGTCAAATCATCCGCACCGCTACCGCCGATCAAGGCGTCGAGCGCGGTGGCGATCTGGGCGGCGTGCTGGTCCGACTCGGCGTACACGCGGCAGATGCGGTGGCTGACGGGCAAACGCTTGAACAGTTGGTTGGCCGACAGCGGCCGCACGCGATCGTGGGCTGAATCGTACAGAAAATTCTGTCCCGCCGATGGGCCGCTGGTGTGCGGGCGGAAAATGTGCCGCGCAATGTCGATGCGCATCGGCACGTCGGCCAACGGGGCCGGCAGGTTCTCGCGCATTTTCTTCTCAACATATTGAGCGTCGCCGAAGATGCTGCTGCCTTCGGGATCGCTTTCCGCGAACACCAGATTCCGCTGGCAAACACACTTCCAGCGAATGTCGCGCCGCAATAGCGTCCGCCAACGCTCGCCCAACTCGCGCCGCGCGGGATCATTGCTCGCCGGCCACCGCGACACGTCGACCAGCAACGATGATTCCGTGAACTGCAAATAATCGTCCAAATGTTCCAGCGGATTACCGGGAAATAAATGCTGCTTGCTGGCGGCGAACAAATCGGCCAGCGTCAGGTCGATCGCCCGCACGGTGCGATGAAAATAGATCGAGCGGAACAGTTCTGCCCGCACGCTCATGAAGCGGACCAGCGCGTCGATGCCGCGGTCGTGGATCGTCAGCCCCGCGTCGCTGAAGAAGCTGTAATGCAACAGCCGCTCGATGTCGAACGACCGCTGGCTGTAGCCCGACATATATGCATCGCGGAGGACAAAATCCATGTTGTCGATTGTGTAGATGCCGCTGAGCAAACTGCGCAAGAACCGCAGCCATCGTGGCCGGTCGTCGTCGCTGGTTGACTTCGGCCGCGTAATGAGCCACGCGATTTGGTCCGGATCGAGCTGCTCGCTGCTTTCCAACCGGCTGTTGGGGTTGCCCCGCAGCCCGCGCAGCAGGTCGCCCAACTCATCGCGAATGATCTTGCCGCCGAGAATCTCATGGGTCAGACCATACGCGCGCAGGAAATGTTCGTCGAAGAAATGCCCAAACGGCCCGTGCCCTACGTCGTGCAACAGACCCGCCATTCGCAGTAGCGATTCAACGTACCCGCGGCTGGGGACATCGGGGCAGGTGGATTTCAGGCTGTCATAGAGGACGCCAATCGCCCGGCTGGCCAGATGCATCGCACCGATCACGTGTTGGAAGCGTGTGTGTTCGGCGGTCGGATAAACCCACCACGCGGTTTGAAGCTGATGAATATGCCGCAGCCGCTGGACCCACGGGTGGTCGATGATTTGCCGTTCTGCGATCTCCCCGGCTTCGGCGCTGGCCCCGGACGTGAACGGGATGTAGCCGTGGATCGGGTCGTGGCTGAGATTTTCGTCGAGGTAGGCACGCATGTTGCAAATTATTGCCGGGCTATCGGGCCGCGCCTAGCATGCGGAATACGGTACAAACGGGTCGGCCCCTTAAAAGGCGCCAGGCGTCATTCCTTTCATAACCTTACTATCTTCCCAAAAATCGGTTATGATCACATTTTCGTGTAGGTCACGGGATTCAAGCGTGGCGAATTTGCGGAAGATGATTGTCGTGCGGCTGGCAGAATCTGCCGATACAACGACTAACCACCGCGTAACGACACCGTGTGAAACCCGCCAACATCCCGCCAAAAGTGTTCTATCCTAGGAGACCTTGTCGTGTTGCGATCTTCCTCTCGTACGTCCGCTTTGGCGGCCTTGTTGGTTTTGGTCGCATGTTTACAAGCACAGGCGGCTCGTCCCGGAGATATCTTGCTGCCTAACACGACCAAAGGGTTCGTTTCCGTGCCGGACGTCAACGAACTGAGCACGAAGTTCGACGAAACGCAAATGGGCCAGTTGCTGAAGGACCCGGTGATGCAGCCGTTCGTCGAGGACCTGCGGCGGCAGTTCAGCAACAAGTTGAACAACACCGGTGTGAAGCTGGGATTGACGTTTGAGGATTTGCAGGATCTGTACGGCGGCGAACTGTGCATCGCGGTGATTCAGCCCGACAACGACAAGGCCCAACACGCGCTGGCGGTGCTGGTCAACGTCACCGGCCATCTCGAACAGGCAAATGCTTTGCTCGCGAAGGTGACCAAGAGCATGGCGGACCGCAAAGCCACGCGAGTAGTTCGCAAGGTGGGCGACGTCAACATGGTTGTCTTCACGTTGCCCAAACAGAAGGATCAGCTTGAAGCGTTGAAGGTCGTCTATGTCGTCACGCAAGACCAACTGCTGGCCACCGATCACGAGAAAGTGGCTGAGGGCATCGTCGCACGCTTCACGGGCGAACACACCGACACGCTGTCCACCTTGCCCGCTTATCAAACGACGCTTCGCCGTTGCCAAAAGGAAATCGGCGAAGGTCAGCCGCACGCGATTTGGTTCGCTGAACCGTTCGGATACCTGGAGGTAGCTCGCGCCGCGGGCGGCGGGCGTAAACGCCGCGGCACCGACATGCTCAAGGTGCTCTCGAACCAAGGCTTCCACGCCATTCAAGGGGTCGGCGGCCACGTGGCTTTTTCCGATGGCAAGCACGAAGTGCTGCACCGCACCTTCGTTTTCGCCCCCGCCGTACAGCGAGCCGCGGACGACAAGAGCACCGACAAGTATGATCTGGCCGCGCGGATTATGGATTTCCCGCGCAGCGCAGGATTGACAGCTCAGCCCTGGATTCCGCGGCATTCTGCTTCGTACGTGACGTTTAATCTGAAGATTCGCGAGTCGTTTGAATACTCCAAGACGCTGGTCGACGAACTGGCTGGCGACGAAGTGTTTGAAGACGTGATCAAGAGCATCGAAATCGATCCACACGGCCCGCGAATTAATGTCCGCTCCGAACTGATTGCTCATCTCGGCAAGCGTGCCACGGTTTTAACCGATTACCGCCTGCCCATTACCACGAAGAGCGAACGGGCCATGGTGGCCATCGAATTACTGGATGCACAGGCGGTGGCCAAGACGGTTGACAAGGCGATGGAGTCCGACCCGAACGCCAAGAAGCGCGTGTTCAACGGCCAAGTGATTTGGGAGATCCTGAACGAGCAAGAGCCAGAATTGGCCGTGAAGATCGAAGCGCCCGGATTCGGCGCGTTCGGTCCCGAAGAGGATGAAAAGCCGGCTGAGGGCGAGAAGCCGCTCATTCAAAACGCAGCGGTTACCGTCGCTCACGGGCATCTGATCGTCTCCACGCACGTGGATTTCATCGTGGACCTGCTCGGCCAAGCCGCCGCGCCGCAATCGCTGGGTCACAGCGCCGACTATCAAATCGTGCAAGAGGCCCTCGAAAAGTTGGGCGCCGGCGAGGACAGCCTGCGCATGTTTACTCGCACCGATGAAGCCTACCGGCCGACCTACGAACTGATCAAACAGGGCAAAATGCCGGAAGCCGAAACGCTGCTCGGCAAGGCACTGAACAGGCTGTTTGGTCCGGAAGAAGAAGGCGTGCTGCGCGAGCAACAAATCGACGGCACTAAAATGCCCGACTTCGAAGCCGTCCGCCGTTACCTCGGCCCCGGCGGTCTGTTCGTGCAACAAGAGGCCGACGGCTGGCTGGTCGTGGGCTGCTTGCTGAACAAAGAAGCCGAATAGAGCGATTAGAGAGTCACCAATGACCTCCCATGATCGCTACGAAAACCCGCTCATTAGCCGCTACGCTTCGGCCGAGATGAGCCGGCTGTGGAGCGAGCAGCGGAAGTTTGGCACGTGGCGGCGGCTGTGGGTGGCGCTGGCGGCGGCGGAGCAGCAGTTGGGTTTGCCGATCACCGACGAGCAGCTTGAGCAGTTGCGAGCCCACGTCGACGACATCGACTTCCAAGCCGCGGCGGCTCACGAGCGGCGCTTGCGGCACGACGTGATGGCCCACGTGCACACGTACGGCGACGCCTGTCCCGCCGCGCGGCCGATCATTCATCTGGGCGCGACCAGTTGCTATGTGACCGACAACACCGATCTGATTCTGCTGCGCGAATCACTGCAGATGGTGCGTGCCCGCTTGGTCACGGTCATCGATCAACTGGCCCGCTTCGCCGAGAACCATCGCGATTTGGCGTGCTTGGGATACACGCACCTGCAGCCCGCTCAGCCCACGACGGTCGGCAAACGTGCGTGCCTGTGGGCCTACGATCTGGTGTTGGATCTGGCGGAAGTCGAACGGCGGATCGAATCGCTCAAGGCCCGCAGCACGAAAGGCACGACCGGCACGCAGGCCAGCTTTCTGGAATTGTTCGACGGCGACCACGACAAGGTACGGCGTCTGGAACGGCTGGTCGCCGAGAAGATGGGATTCGCCGAGACCTACGTCGTCACGGGGCAGACCTATTCACGCAAGGTCGATGCCCAGGTGCTCGACACGTTGTCCGGCATCGCTCAAAGCGCCCATAAGGCTGCCACCGATCTGCGAATTCTGGCCAGCCGCAAGGAAATCGAAGAGCCGTTTGAAGCGGAGCAGATCGGTTCGTCGGCAATGGCCTACAAGCGAAACCCGATGCGCTGCGAGCGAATCTGTTCGCTGGCCCGCTTCGCAATCAGCCTTCAGTCCAGCACGGCCAACACCGCGGCGACGCAATGGATGGAACGCACGTTGGACGACAGCGCCAACCGCCGGCTGGTTCTGCCGCAAGCTTTTCTGGCGATCGACGCCGTGCTGATCCTGTATCAAAACGTCGCATCCGGTCTGGTCGTTTATCCGCGAGTGATCGAGAAGAACCTGCGGGAAGAGTTGCCGTTCATGGCCACCGAGAACATCCTCATGGCCGCCGTTGCCGCCGGCGGAGACCGCCAAGACCTGCACGAGCGCATCCGCGTCCACAGCCAAGCCGCCGCCTCGGCCGTCAAACAGGAAGGCCGCCCCAACGATCTCTTGGAACGCTTGGCTCTCGACGAAGCCTTCGCCGCCGTCGACTTCGCCACCGTCACCAACAGTTCCCACTTCACCGGCCGCGCCCCGCAGCAAGTCGACGACTTCATCGCCGAAATCGTGCAGCCAATCCGCGAGAGATACAACGACACGGTTCAGCTTGATGCTGACGTCAACGTTTAGCCGACTCTCTGGTAGACTTTTTAAACAAGAGTAAGTCTAGAGCATTCAAAATCATCGTGTTGATCGGTCGACCGACTGTACATCAATTTGGCCGGATTCCACGTGTGAACTCGCGGCTTGTACAATTCGCGCCCATAGCGATTCGAGGCCGGGAAATTGAGCCCGTGTGAAGCATACTTGGGAATGGCTGCCTCGTCGTTTGATCTCAATCGCGTCCTCATCAATCATGTCTCCAATATGGGCAGCCGTGATTTGGCGTACGGCGGTCCACGCAATTGACGTCTTTGTCTTGCCTTGGGCCACATACATGCCACGGTGGCCAATGACCACGTGCTGTCGATCCGCGATAATGCGAACCGAGCGGTAGACGATGTACGCGAACATGATCGGCATCATGCACACACAGAAGATGAGTTTCGGATGCATCATTCCATCCATCAACCAACTCACGATCCAGGCACCACCACATGCGATCGACAAGGCAACGAAGCACAGCGCCAATGAGTCGAGGAGGCTATTCTTGGAAACGAAAACAGCGTTCAGTTCGCCAAGGTCCGTGGTTTTGCCAGGAGCGGGCACGCGCAGGGCTGTTTGCGAATCCGCTTCCTCGCGCGCTTTGGTCAGCAATCGATTGATGCCTTCGATCGACAGTGCGATGCCCAGACAGACGGCACCAGCACGTCCATAGAAATGAATTATCGGTACAAGCCAGTCCGTTCAATTTCGCAATCTAGAACCATCGCAGAACAAGCGGCCGTTGGCGTGGCCTCTCGTACGTTTGCGTGCTAGTTTTGTAAAGTGGCAGTCTTATCCCGTTGGTCGCGCAATCGTGCAGGAAAACGGGTCGCCGTAACTGTTCCAGGTCAACAGGGAGAATTGACAGTGTCTCACTTTCAAGAACTATCCTCGGCAAAATACCTGACCGCGCCTGTCGAGGAAGAAACGCCGCGCACCAGTGCCCCGGCGCCGAGCCAACTTGGGTCCTTCACGCGCATCCTTGATTTCCTCGGTGGGCTAAACCCAATGCTGCTGAAATTCTTGGTGGTGCCATTTGTGATCGGGGTCCTCGCGCTCGCCTTTGGTCAAACCGAAAAGTCCAAATTCGATCGGTTGGAAATCGGTATGAGCACCAGCGAAGTCGAAGCCATCTTGCGCCCGAAACGTGGTAAGTGGGCGGCAATGCAGCCCAACCTCGTGGAAGACAACCTGAACTTGAACCTGAATGGTCAGATGATCATCATTATGCGCGACGGTCGCCTCGTCCACAAAGAGTTGCTCGGCGACGGCGAGTAGTTGATCAGGTACGAAAAACGGGAACGAGAATGGACAGACCAATGCACTACGCGTCAAGCAATCGGTAACTGGCCCTCGACAACGAATCGATCAAAGATCGATTCTTCCAGATGTCCTTGGTGGGCAAGATGATCTCTGACGCCGGCAAGGTCGGCTGGCCTGGCAGCGTCTGTGTCGCGGTTATCGGGGAGCATTATCACGCAGTGTGAATCGGGGTGCCGAAACACGCGGTGGTTGTTCTTCACCAATTCTTCGCGCGCGAATCCCAGGTCGAATAACAACTGGCGCAGTCCTTTGTTTGTTACTTTTTCAGCCACGGCTAGTCCTCACTGCTGAATTGTTTTGTCCTGTTCAAGAGCAATTTGCGAAACCGATCAATGGCCGTCACAGTCAGCTTGTTCGCCACTGGTATTCGCACCGTGATGGTGGCGACTTCGTTGTCCAATGCTCGTCCGACTTCATCCGCGTGAGCATCAACGTATGCCTGAACGTCCAGCCAAAACGCCCGATGCTTCTGCGCGTCGTACAGTACGAGAATGAACGGATGGAATAGCTGGTGGTACCAAAAATGAAGATGGGCCATCTCCACGACGCATGGAATGCTATTCCCGTCATCAACGGTCCGCAGGTTATCGGCCGCCTTCAATTGAAAATCGACTTGGCCTGTCTCCACTTCCGTGGTGTCGGGGTGGTGGGTTCGCATGATGGCGTCCGTCCCGTCGTCAGACTCTTCAGGGATGCGGATCAGCCGGTGGCCGCGGCGCAGCACTTGCCGTTCGAGAAAATTCACGCTCATATCCGCGATGACACGTGAACGCGGGCGGCGTTTGCGGTGTCCCGTCCAATCTTTCCAACTCATCCCTGAGCGTCCTACGGTACCATTTTTCTTGCGTCTGTCGGAATATCACTTCCGGCGTCCGAAAAGTTTGCGTAAAAGCGAACCCGCACACTTGTTGAGTATCGGTTTCCCGCACCGCCGCTCAATAACCCGCTCGAAAACTGCCGAAATTTTGACTGCAGCGGACTGCATTCAGCGGAACATGGAATGATGCCGGCACGCAAGCCGACCCCGCTAGCACGATCGCCCTATTTCTTTGCTCAAAATGTCCGCGCAATCCGAAGGAGGGATTCTATCGATCCTCGTCAGATCCGATCCAACTTCCGCTTTGTGCGCGAGCGGGCGCGGGTGCAGTCTTCGCAGATGCCGGTGATGATGAGGCGATGGCTCGTGACTCGGAAGCGGTGGCCGCGGGCTACTTCGTCGCGGAGACGGAGTAGGTCTTCGCTTTGGAATTCGATCAGCCGGTGGCACTGTTTGCAGTACAGGTGATCGTGCTGCGGGTAGCCGTAGTCGTGTTCGTAGACGGCTCGGCCGTCTAACTCGAACTTGCGCAGCAACCCCGCGTCCACGAATTCGTTTAGCGTCCGGTAGACGGTCGGGCGGCTGACATGGCCGGGCTGGCCTTTGCGCGGGAGTTGCTCCATCAATTGGTCGGCATCGAAGTGGTCGTGGTGACCGAAGACGTGTTCCAGCAGGTTGCGGCGCTGTTCCGTATTCCGCATGCCGCGGCTTTGCAGAAACTCTTCAAAGCGATCCTGCGGCGACAGCGCGACCTCGACAGTACCCAATGATTGATCCTGAGACATGATTTACCAGCGGCTCGGCGTTGCGAAGAATCCGAACTTATTGAGACAGTCCCGTGGCAGCAAATGCGGAAAAACGCCTTGTAATTTGCCGCCGCCGAATGATTCAGTCTCAATAGTGATTCTAGACGAACAGCCGCCGATAACAAGCGGTCGATCCGCCGCGCGGTGGCTTAAATCAGTAGCCGAAGTCGTGAGACTTCGGAAATGTCACCACGCGAGACTTCGGAAGTGTCACCACTTCCACTACCGTCAGCCGCGGATTTCCTGCAGCAGCCGGCCGAGGGCGACGTCCAGTTTGTCGTCGGTCTCGTAGACGCCGTCGGCAATGGCGGCGCGAATCTGATTCACACGGTCGGCGCGGATGTCCGGCAGATCGCGGATGCGGCTGACGAGGTCGGCCTCGCGAGAGATGTCCAACTGATCGGCGCCGTACACCTCGTGGTGACTGGGCGCGGGTTGCGGCGCCGCGGTGCGATGCGGAGCATTGATCGGTTGCGGGCCATGAACGTGAACCGGGCCATGAATTTGCATGATGCTTCTCCCCCGAAGGTCAACCGCCGTGGCGAGCGCGTGGTCTGCACATACAGATTTAGCTTACTCTCGACGCGTGCGTGTTGCCAGTGTCCAGTTGAAAGGAAGTCAATCGGGACGACTTCGCGGCCGCATGCCTAACGTTGCCGGTCTTCCGGCTTCGACCCGGCTCGATTGAGCCGCGATGACTTGAATCTGGTCGAATGGATTACCTTGATCACCCACGTTCGGTTGCGGACCGATGCTTCCGTCCCAAAACTATACGTTAGCTTTCTTGTCGGCGCCGCAATCCGTGTCGGTTCGTGCTGTCCGTGGCGGGGAGTTGACCTTGCCAGCGATTGAGGAAAGCAACTCACTTATCGTCCTGCGGACCGCGGTCGTTCGACGCTTTCTTGTGGCGGCCTTCTTGTATCGTTCACACGCGCCTCGGCCGCATGTTCCGCTTGTGTCGAATGGCGATGACTGTGCAATCGGCGAGCGGAATGGATGCTGCCAAAAGGCAACGTTTTCGGTTAATGTGTGTGTTGCCAGTGTGGTGATTCGGCAACGTGCGACGTGCTACTGGTCTGTCTACGAACCTCGCGAGCACGCGGTTCCCCGGCAGCGAAGATTTTTCGTCGCCGGCGCAGAACCCGACTGACCGTAGTGAACTGTCGTGAATTGACGAGTAGCCGAAGTCGCCAGACTTTGGCCGAAATTCGCGAAAACCAAACTCTGGCGAGTTCGGCTACATTCCATCAGTTCACGGTTGACGGAGCACTAGCCTACGGGCCGGCGGAGTGTACGCGAATCACTCATGCCCGGCAAGATCAACGGAACTTTTGGCGTCGAGTCGTGTTTAGTCCAGCGGAAGACTCGGTTTACACCATTCATTCGGCCGGATAGAGAAACGGCCAACACATCAGGAGACACTGTCATGCGTAGGGTAATGGCTATGTTGTTCATCGGCGCGGTGGCGGCGGTTGTACCGCAATGGGCCGTTGCCGACGACGGGGACCTTTTCGATCGTTTGGATGTTAACAAAGACGGTTTCGTGACCGCCGACGAGGTCGATGCGGATAAGCAGCGGCTGTTCGAGCGGCTGGTGCGGTCCGCCGACAAAGACAAAGATGGAAAGCTCAGCCGCGATGAATTTGCTGCTGGCGTCGATAGCCAGCCGGGAGCCGGCGATTCGCCTCCCGGTGGCGAACCACCGCGACCCGAAGGCGCCGGGCCGCGGCCCGATCCGGCTCAGATCTTTCGGCAACTCGATCGCAATGGTGACGGCAAGTTGAGCAAGGAAGAGTTGCCGGAACGTGCGCCAGAGAACTTCGAGCGGGCCGACACTAACGACGATGGCTTCATCGATCCGGCGGAATTCGGACGAGCGCTAGCGGCGATGGCGAACCGCCCGGACGCTCAAGGGGCTAACCCGCGGGCATTCGCTGAAATGTTCGACAGAGCGGATGCAAACGGAGACGGCAAATTGACGGCGGACGAAGTGCCTGCTGATAAGCGCGAATCGTTCCAGAAAATGCTCGAGCGGCTCGACGATGACAAGGACGGTGCTGTGACGAAAGAGCAATTCGTACGAGCCATGATGGCGTCGGCCGGCGGTCAGCCCGGCGAGCGCCCACCGCAGCCGCCTCCTCCGGGTCCCGGCCGCCCGCCGTTCTTTCCCGGCGGACCGTTAATGGCCACGCTTGACGCGGACCGTGACGGCGAGCTATCTGCCGACGAAATTGGCGATGCGCCCAAGGCCCTCAAACAACTGGATAAAGACGGCGACGGCAAACTCTCCCGCCAGGAGTTGATGCCGCCGTTTCCGCCGGGCGGATTCCCCGGTGCCGGCGGTTCGTTTCCCGGTGCGGGCGGTCCAGACCCCGCGGCCATGATTCGCCGGTTTCAGGAGGCCGACAAGAATGGCGATGGCAAATTGAGCAAGGACGAAGTACCTGAACCGCTGCAACGCTTCTTCGATCGCGTTGATAGCAACAGCGACGGCGAGTTGGATCGGGAGGAACTGAGAGACGCCGCGTCGAGGCTCCGCGATTTCGCCCCCGGCGGCGAGAACCGGCCGCCGCCCGAACGCCCCCAAGGTCTGCGCTAGGGCGCCGTCAACGCTTAACTGAAAGATGTAGCCGAACTCGCCAGAGTTTGGTCTTCGCGACGTCCGGCCAAAGTCTGGCGACTTCGGCTACGGGAGCTTGCAAAACCAACGTCCGCAGTAGCGGTGGCGAACTAAATATCGGTTCGGTGCGTCTACCATGATGGAAACGCGGTCTCCGACGGCCGCGCGGCCGAAAGTGGCCACCGCGACGCAAGGGACCGTCGCCAGCAGCAAGCTGAAAGGATTCGGCGGCGCAACCAATGGAGAGTTCGCGATGAGTGAAAACTCGCCGGATACCACAACCATGCGGCTGGTCCTGACCGACCAACGCAGCGACATCGGCCGCATCGCCGTAGACATGGAAGCCTTCTTCGAGTTTAGTTTCGAACTGGCAGA
>JBGTKH010000690.1:0-12835 GCA_041744735.1 Pirellulaceae bacterium
TCACACCCCCGAGTTCAAAAAGACCCCCGACCCCTTTCGCAACCATGAATTCAAACGATGCTTCCAACGCTGTCATTCGGCCAGTCCGGCGCGAGGACCACGACGCCGTGCTGGAATTGATCGAGCCATTCATTGACCGCCGCAAGCTGCTGCCGCGCACGTTGGAGGAGTTGGATCTGTTGCTCCCTAACGGTTTCGTCGCCGAATTGGACGGCCGTGTGGTGGGATTCGCCGCGCTGGAAGTCTACTCCAAGAAGCTGGCCGAGCTCCGCAGTCTGGCCGTGGCCGACGAACTGCAGGGGATCGGCATCGGCAAACGCCTGGTTGAAGCCTGCGTTAACCGCGCTCATGAGTTGAACGTCCTGGAAGTCATGGCGATCTCGTCGTCCGAGTCCTTTTTCCTGTCCTGCGGTTTCGACTTCACGCTGCCCGGCGAAAAGAAAGCGTTCTTCCTGCAAACGCGCGAAGACTATTGACGTGGTTGAATCGCCAAGCTTGCGGGCCGGACCATGTGGGCCGGCTTGCCCGTCTCGCCTAACAACCTAATCTGCCGCGCCTTAGCCCTTTTCCTTCGCTAATTACACGTCGCAGATTGCGAGCCATTGGTAAAACCTAGCGGTCGTTCCAGTCGTAGGGGTCGGACCTGGCGTATCGGTGGCAACGATTGCCGGAATAGTAGAGATTTCGCCGGCGTCATGACGAAGACAGACGTGCGGAAGCCGTTCCGCGCTAACGGGGTATGACGACTGGGGCTTACGAGGACGAGACCACGATGACAGCGATCTGTGCACAACGCACGGGTTCTTGCCGGCGCAGGCGATGGCCAGCGGCTCTCGCTGCCTTGTCCGGCGTGGTGCTAGCAAGTTGCTGGCAACGTTGTTCGCGGGTGCTTTCCGCCGCATCGCTGCTGTTCGTTTTGCTCGCACAGTCTCCGCTGCGTTTGGCCGCTAACGACGCTGAATCTCTGCCCGTTTCGCAGACAGCGGCGCTGGTTCAATACATCAGCACGTCGCCGGTCGTTGATCGCGAAGAAGACCACTCACAGGCTCAGGCGTTGGGCCAGTGTATCAGCTTCAAATCCTGGACGCCGCCACGCCAGGTGGAGATGCCCGATGTGGCACCACCCGAGAGACTGCCGGCCGTTTCGGACGCGCCCACGGTGGTCACGCCCGAAGTGACATCGCCACGCGCACAATCAGTGGTTGCGCTCTCTCAGTTCATCTTCGCGCCGGTCAAACACAACGCGCCGCCGTCAAGGCCGCCAGTGGCTCAAGCGGCCCTGATAGTAGCTGAGGATGTTAAGCAGCCGGTGCAATCCGACAATGGCGACGCCGAGTCGTACGTGTGGCTGGACTATCGACAGAGGCCGGACAGCGATCATGCAACAGGGGCGCCGCACTTGCTGGTCACGCTGGCTCAACCGCTCACCGAGGACGAGTTGCTGAAGACGCTCGAAGAGAAACAACAAGGCGAGGCGGCGGGGCAGGAATCATTGGAACCGATCTACGCCGACCTCAAACCGATCGGGGCCGTGTCCGTGGCTATCCAAGCGTCGCCCGGCCTGTTGCCGACCAACTTTGCCGCGGAGCGATTTAAGGAAGAGTCCGCAGGACGCGCATGGGCGGAAGTGGTGTTTAGCTGGGAAGCGCCGGCTCTGTGCCACAACCCTCTGTACTTCGAAGAGGCGAATGTCGAACGCTACGGCTATCGCACGCCCTTCTTCCAACCGGTGGTTTCGGCCGCCAACTTCTTCACGCACGTCCCGGCTCTGCCCTATCTGATGGGCGCCGAACGCCCGCGCGATTGCATCTACACGCTCGGTTACTACCGACCGGGCTCGTATGTACCGTACCGCATTCAGCGCGTGCCGCTGAGCGTCCGCGGCGGCCTAGCCGAAGCCGGGGTGCTCACAGGGCTGTTCTACTTGCTGCCGTGAAGTTCGAGTCTCTGGCCGGGAAAATGGCCCTGCCGATCGGTGGTCCCTACTGGGTAGTGGTACAAGTTGCCGTAGCGGAAGTGGTGACACTTCCGAAGTCTCACCACTTCGGCTACCAAAATGTACCACTACCCCCTACTGGACAATCCTGCGAAGTTTGTGCATAATGGGCAAAACTCAGACGATGCACCAATCGGTCCCCGCCCACTGTTGTTGACCCTTTTGCGGTCCCCGCCTTGTTTTACGTTATCGGTTACACAGCGTGATATCAAATTCACGTGGCAACCATTCTCGCGAAGGCCAAAGTATGACTCGCAATTCTCTGCGTCGCGCAATTGTCCTTGTTGGTCAGGCACGAACGAAACCAAGTCAAGCGAAGATGCTTGTCCTACCACTGGTAATTATATTGCTGCTGGCAGGCGTCAGCTCGCACGTCGGCGCTGACGAGTCGCTCGAATACAACCGCGATATCCGGCCGATTCTGGCGGATAACTGCTTTGCGTGTCATGGGGCGGACAGCGCCGCACGACAAGCGGACTTGCGACTGGATCAGCGCGATGTGGCGATGGAATTCGGAGCGATCTTTCCGGGCAAGCCGGACGAGAGCGAGTTGATCACGAGAATCTTCGAGGATGATCCAGAATTCGTGATGCCCCCGCGCGAGACGAAGAAGTCGTTAACGGAGCGACAGAAGGAGTTGCTAAAGCGATGGATCACCGAAGGCGCCGAGTACCAACCGCATTGGTCATTCATCGCGCCGCAGGAATCACAACCGCCCGCGGTGAAGAACAATACGTGGGCGAAAAACGAGATCGACCGTTTCGTGCTCGCGAAGTTGGAAGCAAAGGGATTGTCGCCGGCCGCCGAGGCCCCGCCATACGTACTCTTCCGCCGTCTGCATCTGGACATCACGGGACTGCCGCCCTCGCCGGAAAACGTGGCCGCGTTTGTGAACGATTACAAGCAGCGCGGCGATGATGCACTCTCTGAATGGATCGATCGGCTGATGCAGTCGCCAGCGTGGGGCGAACAGCGCGCACGGTATTGGCTCGACGCAGCTCGATACGCGGACACGCACGGTCTGCACTTCGACAACTACCGAGAGATGTGGCCGTATCGCGACTGGGTCATTCGTGCCTTCAACGCGAATCAGCCTTTTGATCAATTCACCGTCGAGCAGATTGCCGGCGATCTGTTGCCGAGTCCAACCGACGATCAACTGGTCGCGACCGGCTTTCAGCGGTGCAACATCACGACGAACGAGGGTGGCACGATCGACGAAGAGAACCTCGCCAATTACGCGGCCGATCGCGTGCAGACGTTCGGCTGGGTGTACCTGGGACTGACGACCAACTGCTGTCAGTGCCACGATCACAAGTTCGATCCGCTTACGATGAAGGATTACTATTCGCTGGCCGCTTTCTTCCGCAACACGACCCAGCCGCCCAAGGACGGCAATGTGAAGGACGGACGCGGCGCGGTGCTGATGGTTCCCAACATTGCCGATCGGCCTCGCTGGGATGCATTGCCCGGAGAAATTGCCGCCGCGGTCACCAAGCGCGACGAACGCAAGCAGAACGCACGCGGCGATTTTGAAAAGTGGTTGGCGTCCGCGAAGCCCGAATTGTCGGATCAGAATCTGTCGTCGGAAGAGCTCCTGGTGCATGCCCCACTCAATGAAGGCGCTGGCAATGAAGTCGCCAATGCATGCAAACCGACGGAGACTTTCAAGGCCGTTGGCGAGGTCACTTGGGTTGCCGACGGCAAGCTCGGGCCAGCGCCGGTGATGAAAGCAGGCGGCACGTTCGATCTCGGCGCGTTGGGCGACTTTGAAAAAAATCAGAAGTTCAGCCACGGCGCGTGGGTCCAGGCCGGACGCAACGGGGTCTTCGGTGCGATTCTCGCGCGGATGGATGAGAAAGTGGCGTATCGCGGCTGGGATCTGTGGCAAAACGATTCGTCTGTGTCCGTCCACATTATCGATGAGTGGCCCGGCAATGCCATCAAAGTCACGACACAAAATGCCGTGCTCAAGCCCGGCACCTGGCAGCACGTTTTTATGACCTACGACGGATCGGGCCAACCGGGTGGCGTTAAGGTCTACGTAGACGGCAAAGAGGAGCAACTGAAAACTGAAACCAACACGCTCAAACCGAATGCCTCGATTCGCACCAACACGCCGCTGCGCATTGGCCAGCGCAGCCACACACAAGTGTTCGACGGTGGCGCGATTCAGGACGTGCGGGTTTACAGTCGTGCGCTCTCCGCGGCCGAAGTCAAGGCGATCGCCGAATTCCACCTTCTGCAATCGATCGTGGCCACCGCAGCCGGCAAGCGCACGCCGCAGCAGCAGGCAGCCCTGTTCGAGCATTACCTTGTCACGCAAGACGCCGAGTATCCCACGCTGGTGAAAGCGGCGGCCAACCTCGAAGCCGAACGCGAAACGATTCGATCGCGCGGTGCGATCACGCACATTCAGGAAGAACGCAAGGACTCGCCGGCGATGGCACACATGCTGATGCGCGGCGAATACGATCGGCCGGGAGAAAAAGTCCCCGCTGCGCCGCCCGCATCGTTGCATCCCATGCTCAAAGGCGCACCGGCAAATCGACTCGGCCTCGCACAATGGGTGGTCGATCCGGCCAACCCACTGACGGCGCGCGTGACAGTCAACCGGTTCTGGCAGCAACTGTTCGGCCGCGGCATCGTGGTCACGTCCGAAGACTTCGGTGTGATGGGCACTCTTCCCAGCCACCCTGAGTTGCTGGATTGGCTGGCGGTCGAGTTTCGCGAAAGCGGCTGGGACGTGAAGAACTTTTTCAAGCTGATGCTGATGAGTGCCACGTATCGTCAGGATGCGGCGGCCACGTCCGCGAAGTTGGAGAAGGATCTTGACAACATACTGTTATCCCGCGGACCGCGATTCCGAATGGACGCCGAGATGGTGCGTGACTGTGCGCTGGCCGTCAGCGGTCTAATCTCCTCGAAGATATACGGACCGAGTGTGAAGCCATACCAACCGGAAGGCATCTGGGACGTCGTCGGCTTGCCCGGCGGCGATACTCGCAGTTATGTGCAGGGTAAAAGCGAAGACCTCTACCGCCGCACGCTTTATAGTTTCTGGAAACGCATGGCTCCGCCGCCGGATTTGGATGCGTTTAACGCGCCGAGCCGCGAGGTCTGCACGGTGCGCCGCGAGCGGACCAACACGCCGCTGCAAGCGCTCGTGACGTTGAATGACCCGCAATATGTCGAGGCCGCTCGTCATCTCGCTCAGCAGGCGCTCAAAGCGTGCGGCGGCGATGATGCCAAGGCCGTCGATTACATCGCCCAGCATGTGCTCTGCCGTTCGATGAACGCGCCGGAACAGGCGATCGTCTTGGCTGACAAGGGGGAATTCTTGGCCTACTACCAATCACAGCCCGAAGATGCCAAGTCGCTGATTTCGGTCGGTGAGTCCAAGGCCGACCAAACGCTTGATGCTTCCGCACTTGCTGCGTGGACGTTGGTCTGCAATCAGGTCATGAATTTGGATGAGGCGCTTAACAAGTAAACGAGAGAGTATTTTAAAACCGTAGCCGAAGTTGCAAAACCTCGGAGTTCTCGTTTAACGGCAAGCCGAAGGCGACCGTCAACTCGCCAAAAGGTCGCCTTCGGCTTGCCGTTAAACGATTCATTTTCGGAGCAATCCCGCTACGAAGCCAAGAGGTCGAACAATGAACATTCTCAAAGACATCCAGCAATTCCAAACTCGGCGGCAGTTCTTCGCGAGCGGCCGCAATCTGCTCGGGAGTGCGGCACTGGCTTCGCTGCTCGGTGAATCGTTGGCCAACGCGGCAGCTCGACAGACGCCCGGTCCGCATTTCGCGCCGAAGGCGAAGCGTGTGATTTATCTGCACATGGTGGGCGGCCCTGCGCAAATGGACTTGTTCGACTACAAGCCGGTCATGAACGATTGGTATGACAAAGATCTGCCCGACTCCATACGGATGGGCCAGCGGCTGACGACGATGACCAGCGGCCAAGCGCGATTTCCCGTGGCACCGTCGAAATTTAAATTCAGCCAGGCGGGCCAGTGCGGCATGTGGATGAACACGGAACTGCTGCCCTGGCTGGCCAAGAAGGCCGACGACATTTGCTGGATGCGCAGCCTGCACACCGAAGCCATCAACCACGAGCCCGCCATCGCCGCCATGCAAACCGGTAACCAAGTGACCGGCCGGCCGTGTCTCGGTTCGTGGGCGTCGTATGGATTGGGTTCGGACAATGAGAACCTGCCGGCCTTTGTGGTGCTGGTGGCCATTCCGAACAATCGCGAGCAGGAGCAAGCCATTTCCGCGCGGCTGTGGAGCGCCGGCTATCTGTCCGGCGAGCACTCGGGGGTTTCGTTCCGCAGCAAGGGCGATCCCATCCTGTACATCAACAACCCGCCCGGCGTGCCCGACGCTCTGCGCAAGCGATCGATCGACGGCCTGAACAAGTTGAACCAGATTAACTACGAAGCAATCGGCGACCCGGAGACTCACACTCGCATTCAGCAGTACGAGATGGCCTTCCGCATGCAAGCCAGCGTGCCGGAATTGACTGACTTGAGCCAGGAGCCCGAGCACACTTTCAAACTGTACGGTGAGGAAGCAAAAAAGCCAGGCACTTTCGCCAACACCGCACTCATGACACGCCGACTCGCCGAACGCGGCGTGCGTTTCATTCAGGTCTATCACAACAACTGGGACCACCATTCCAACGTCGCGGGCCGCATGCCCAGCCAATGCAAAGACGTCGATCAATCGTGTTATGCGTTGCTGGAAGATCTAAAGCAACGCGGCATGTTCGACGACACGCTGGTGATTTGGGGCGGCGAATTCGGCCGCACGATTTACACGCAAGGCAAACTTTCCAAAGAGAATTACGGCCGCGATCATCATCCGCGCTGCTTCTCGATGTGGATGGCCGGCGGCGGCGCGAAGGGCGGCGCGATCTACGGCGAGACCGACGACTTCTCCTACAACATCGTCAAAGACCCCGTACACATCCGCGACTTCCACGCCACGATCCTGCACCTGCTCGGCTTTGAACACGACCGCTTCACTTACAAATTCCAAGGCCTGGACCAACGCCTGACCGGGGTTATGCCCGCGCGAGTGATCCCGGAACTGTTGGCCTAGGTTCCGTAGCTGCACTCGCCAGAGTGCGGATGGGCGCCGGAGCAAGCCGCGTTCTGGCGAACGCCGCTACGATCGCTTTCGGTTTGAAACGACCTCTCGTTCGGGCGAAACATCCCGGATTCGCTGTTTCAGCGAGTGCAACAGTTGGCTCAGCAGCAGCAGGTAACCGTCGACCAATTCATTGCTGCCGCGATCGCTGAAAAGGCGGCGACGATCGACAAGGAAGGTTACATCACCGCGCGTGCCAACCGAGCCGACGCGGCCAAGTTTGCGGATGCGATCTCGCACATTCCCGCTTCGGAGCCGGCAGAGTACGACAGGTTATAGACACGAAGACAACTCGCGATGGCGAAGGTTAAGCACAAAGCCGACGTGGATTCAGCGGATAGGGTGCGCACTGGGCGAGGAGCCGGTGCCGCACGATGAGGCTGCGGCGCATTTGTCGCGGGCATCAAGGAACTATCCCGCGCATCGCCTGGTCGCTCTGCGGTCGATTCCTCGCTTCGCCGTCCACTGACAAGACCATCCGCATCTGGACGCAACGTCGCATCAAGGTAGAATTCGTAAACGGAGAACCAAGCAATGAAAAAGCAAATCGATTTCCCGAAACAGCTTCCGCGTCGTCAGGCTCAGCAGCGGGCCGAGCAGTTCCTCGTGGAAATCCAAAAGGAATTAACGCCGGATCAGGCAGCTCAATTAGTTGCCATCAATCTGGAAACCGGCGAGTACGTTCTCGGTAAGGAAGGTGAAGTTTTGGAAGTCTCACGAGCGTTCCGCAAGCGATTTCCGGATCAGCTTCCTTATGTTGTCCGCGTCGACGGTGGCCCAGTGACCAAGTTTCATGGAATGTAACAATGACGCCGACCACGGAATGTAACAATGACGCCGACCACGGAATTAGAAGTTCAGGGGACACGCGGTTCGGCTTCGATCACGGCCATTATCGACACGGGTTTTGAAGGCGATCTCTGTCTTCCAGTTTCGGTTGCTGTGGGGCACGGCCTGGAACTCGTTAGCCAAGTACCAATCGAGCTTGCCGACGGCACGCAAAAGTTGGAACTGGTGTTTGCCGGGTCGGTAGTATTCCTTGATCGGCAACGCGAGGTATTCATTTATCTGACCGACAGCGACGATGCTCTGGTCGGCACGCATTTGCTTTCCAATTGCCGGCTGTCGATCGACTTTACGACGGGGAAAACCCAGCTCACGACGAAGCGGCCACGCGGGAGATGAAGCGATGGCGAAAAACAAGGCAGCCGCGAAACCGGCATCCACCGGCGAACCGCCAGCCATGGACGAGGCGGATGGGGTGCGCACTGGGCGAGGAGCCGGTGCCGCACGATGAGGCTGCGGCGCATTTGTCGCGGGCATCAAGGAATCACGAGCGCGCACTCGCCTGGTCCACTTGCGGACGATTCATCGCTTCGCCTTCCTCGGACAAGACCTTGCGTATCTGGGACGCCAGCATCGCACACGTTCATGAAGTTCGTCCGGTGACAAGCCGCACTTGGCGATGCAATCGTTTCGAACATACAATGGTGGTCGGATCGTGGGGGACGTTCGCATCGTGCCCGACTCGCAAGGAACTTGCACATGGCCATCAAAGAGTTGGAGATTAACGGTTATCGCTCTCTGAAGCATGCCGTTTGGAAGCCCGGCCTACTGAACCTCGTCGTCGGGCCAAACGGCAGCGGCAAGTCGAACCTACTTCAGCTCTTGGCCCTGATATCCAAGGCAGCAGACGGCAAACTCGCCAAGTCAATCGCCGATGCCGGAGGCATGGTCCCAATTCTGTGGGATCATCAACCGGGCGCGATTGGCTGGAAAGTCTCGATGGGAATCCCGGCAACGCACGGGAATCGAGACACGACCTACGAATTGTCAATTCATCAAATTCGCGGCGGCAGTGCTTATCATATTGAATACGATTCGTTCATCGTCTGGCTTGAGCCTGGAAAAGACTTTGAGACAAGCAAAAATGCGGGCTACAAGCGAGATAATCAGGGAGTAGTCATTCAGCGGGCCTTCGTTGATGGTAAGATCACGGATGTCGAGACACCGGAGTACGACAAGAACGAATCGGTTCTCACCATAAAGAAATGGACTCACCTAAGCCACCTTCGGTCGTGGACTTTTCATCGAGAAATTCAGGTCGGATCGGGATCTCCGATGAGACGGCCGACCACTACGCAGCACGTAACCAAACTCGAAGCGGGTGGCGGCAATCTGGTACCGGTCCTTCATACGCTGTACACGAGCAATCGCGATTTCAAGAACGCGATTGACGAGGGCATGCGAGCGGGTTTCGGCGATGAATACGATCGCTTGGAGTTCCAACCTGCCGCAGCTCAACAGATCCAACTGGCTGTGCAGTGGAAAACGAGCACTGAACCGCACGTTGGTCAGGACCTTTCGGATGGAACGTTGCGGTTCTTGTTTCTGCTCACCGCGCTCGCGCATCCAGAACCGCCAGCGCTAATTGCCATTGAAGAGCCGGAAGTCGGTTTGCATCCCAGCATGTTGGCGATCGTGGCCGAATATGCCGAAGCTGCCGCGGAGCGAACTCAGGTGGTCATCACCAGCCATTCTCCGGAATTCCTGGATGCGTTTTCCGAAATGTCGCCGGTCGTGACGCTGTGCAATTGGGCGGACGGCCAAACACACTTATACACGTTGGATGCCGAGCGGCTGAAAAAATGGCTCGATCAATACCGGCTCGGCCACTTGTTTACCAGCGGCGAACTGCAAGCGTTGGCATTGCCCGACGTGGAACCCGTGGATGAGGATAAGGACCCGTTCGCGGATTTGCCGCCAGAAGATGCGGCGCTGTCCGCGGTTTCTGGCGAGTCCGGGGCAGAATAAATGGTTAAGCGGCGCCAGAAGTCGAGAAGAATTGCTCTCTTCGTGGAAGGCGACACCGAACGGGGTGACGCCCGTCAAAAGACTCTGCCAAAATTCTTTCACAATTGGCTAGATCCCCAATTGCCCGCGCAGTGCAACGTCGGGATTCAGGCGGTCAAGTTTCAGGGTGTGAGCAACTATCTCGACGACTTACCAAAGATGGTTGAACTCCATCTGACCCAGCGGCGCGCAAACTTTGTTGTCGGGCTTGTAGACCTTTATGGCTTACCGCCTGACCGATTCGATTTTACCGCTTGCACAAGTGTGCGAGACAAGGTGATCGTCGCGAGAAAGGTCATCAAAGAGACCATTCCAGCCGAATTCGCGAACCGATTCCGGCAGCATTTTTCGGTGCATGAAGTCGAGGCGTGGCTGCTGGCGTATCCCGAACGTTTCCCGGCGAACGTCCGTCATCAAATCACCAAACGCCCGCCGGAGGACGTGAACTTCAACGAACCTCCGGCAAAGTTTCTGAAGCGAATTCTGGGCGGCGCGTACAAGAAAACAGTGTACGCCAAGAACATCTTTCCATTTGTCGACCCGCAAATCGCGATTCACAAGTGTCCGTTTCTCCGCCGACTGGCTAGTGACCTGCTAGATATCGCCAGGCGGCTACAATAATTCGGAACTACGTCGACGCTGATCGACCCCAGGCATTTACTTGATTCAACGACGCGGTCGAGGCGTATCCGCCATCGATTGTTTGCCGGCAAAGATCAGCGGTGGGGTGATGAGTTCGCCGCGGGCGAGCGGAGCGTTGATCGAAATGAAACCGTCGAGCCGCAGCATGTAGCGGCGTCCGCCGACCCCTAACGGTATCACCGCCGATTTACTCGCGCACTTCTTTCACCAACTTGTGCACCGTCGCGGCGATGCGGTCTTCGATGTCGCCGGACCAGCGGAAGGCGGGGCGGCCGTATTCGTAGAGGTTCGAGCCGCCCTCGTAACCGCCTTCCTCCCAAACGCGCCGCGAAGGGATGTAAGCGATCATGTCGTCGGCGTAACCGCAGACCCAAGTGCCCGGGCCGAACTCCTGCTTGAATCGCAAAGCGTAATCCACGACCGTTTCCGCGCCCATGCCGATCATCAGCATCTCTTCACCTAGCCGCCACGCATGTACGGGATAGGGATACGCTGGCGGAAACTTTTCACCTTCGATCAGCTTCTGCAGCATACGAGCTGCCCACCGTGCGCGGATCGCGTTGCTGTCCGTTTGCAGCGCGGTCAATTCTTCGCGCGAGACGACTTTCAAATACGGCAGGTCGACGTACTCGAATGCCGTGCGCAAGCGGGGCGAGATCGGCTTGAGCGGCTGCTGTAACACGTCCTCGACGACGGCGGCCAGCATGTGCCCATAGCGTTGGCAGAGTTCGACGCTGCGGCGCGGCACCGGATTCTGATCACCGCCGCAGGTGTTCACAAACATCGCCGTCGCGCCCGGATGGTTCTTTTCCAGTTCAAGCTGCGCGAAGCCCGGATAATCGCCGCACCATGTGAGGAAGCTGAGCGTCGTCGGATGACAGGCGTAGCCAAACAGCACGGCTTCGAGTTTTCCATCGGGCCGCGTGACGGTCATCACCGGCACGGCGTGATCCACCGGACCCTTCAGCGGCACGCCCTTGGCCAGCAGATCGGCAACTTCCGCCTCGCGATTGTTGCGGCGATTCACGGCGAACGTTGTCTTCCCTTCGCCCATCTGTAGATTCGCCGGCGCCAAATTCGCGAGCGCCTCGCCGACCATCGCCACGCACCGCGTCACCATGAGCGCCGTGTATTCTTCGATCAGTGCAACTTGCTCGGCTTCCACCGGATAATAGTCAACCAAATCGTCTCCCAACCGCGGCCCGCAGTGGTTGTGCGAAAAGGTTAGCATCACTTGGTGACGCTCGATGTCAAACTTCTCCCGAAGCTGCGCGAACACCCGGTCGCTCATCGCTTTCGGCACGCCCTGAAAATCGCTGGTGATCAACACCACACGTCGTCCGTCGGCATCTTCGAGCGCCAGCGCCTTCATCCATAGATCGTGCAACTTGCCGTCCGGCGGCCGCTTCGATCCGTAGCCCGCCAACCACACCGACTTCTCCGGAGTAACCACGGCTTTCGCCACGCCCGCCTTCCAAGTTGCTGCTTCGGCTTGTGATGCGCTCCCCGCGCCGCCGAAACAGACAGCCAGCAGGCAAAGCGCCGACACCGCCCAGCGCCGCGCACTGAACAGAGTCGCATTCGCGCGGCCTCGATCCTTCACTTCTCGACGGTCGTTCATTCGTTGGTTCCTCTGATTCGCATTCAACTTCCCTACGATCGCACGTGCGAGTACAGTATAGGTCCCCGCGGATTCTCGGTGTGACTTTCCCCGCATGAAACACCGGCCACACCGTGGCACGAGTCCGCCAGATTCGGCGGCTGCGATGAAGGACCAGATGCGATATCAACCGTGGAGAAAGGTGATGCTGTACAAACACTGGCCCGCTTACGCTCTGACTTTGCTGCTCGCTTTTTCCGTTCACCGCGCCGTCGCCGCAATGGCATTTCGTCTCCACGCTGAAAGACATCGCACTGGCCGCTGCATGCCAAACCCAAGGACATTGCCAAGTATCGCGATCTCGATCGGCAACTTGGCTGGGACCGGCTGCGCGAAGGGCGGCTTGAGCGACTGATCGCCGGCGGCCTCTTGCCCGCAGGCACACGCTTGGCGCCTCGCGACTCGCGCGTCCCGGCGTGGGACGACGCGAATTTCAAAGACTGGGAAGCCGCGCGGATGGCGGTGTATGCCGCTCAGATTGATAGTCTGGACCAGAGCGTGGGCCGTGTGCCCTAGTCGCACCGATGTCGC